>CAMLQP010000050.1 GCA_946482115.1 uncultured Comamonadaceae bacterium | reverse complement strand
GACATCCTGGCCGTCTGAACGTGACACCGCAGCACATCGCCATCGTCATGGACGGCAACGGCCGCTGGGCCAGACAGCGGCTGCTGCCGCGTGTGGCGGGCCACAAGAGGGGCGTCGATGCGCTGCGCGGCTGTGTGCAGCTGTGCCTGGAGCGCGGCGTGAAGGTGCTGACGGTGTTCGCGTTCTCGTCCGAGAACTGGGCCCGCCCGGCCGAGGAGGTCTCGGGTCTGATGGAGCTGCTGGCCACCGCGCTGGGGCGTGAGGTGCCGACGCTCAAGGCCCATGGCGTGCAGCTGCATTTCGTCGGCGAGCGCCAGGGTCTGTCGGACAAGGTGTGCCAGGGCCTGGCGCAGGCCGAGGCCGAGACGGCGCACAACGACCGCCTGGTGCTCAACGTCTGCTTCAACTACGGTGGCCGCTGGGACATCGCCCAGGCCGCTGCCCGGCTGGCCACGCGCGGCGAGGCCATCACCCCCGAAAGCCTGGACCGCGCGCTGGCACTGGCCCACGTGCGGGACCCCGACCTGCTGATTCGCACCGGCGGCGAGCTGCGCATCAGCAACTTCCTGCTCTGGCAGCTGGCCTACACCGAGTTGCACTTCAGCGACGTGCTCTGGCCCGATTTCGACGCACCGCACCTCGACGCGGCCATCGCCTCATTTGCCCGCCGCGAGCGGCGGTTCGGCAAGACCTCGGCCCAGGTCGCCGCTCATCCGGCCCAGGCCGCCTGAGCGCCGGCATCACCCATGCTCAAGCAACGCGTCATCACGGCCGTCGTCCTGCTCGCCCTGCTGCTGCCGGCGCTGTTCTACCCCGAGCCGGAACCCTTCATCGCCCTGGTGCTGGTGCTGATCGCGGCCGGTGGCTGGGAGTGGGGCCGGCTCAACGGCCTGGGTACTGCCGCCTCCTGGAGCCTGGGGCTGGGCACGCTGGCGCTGTGCCTGGGTTCGTGGCAGCTGGGCTGGCTGGCGCAGGCGGCGTCTCGCTGGTGGCTGCTGGCCGGCGGCCTGTGGGTGCTCGCGGGCGTGCTGCTGCTGTGGACCGGCGTGCCAGGCTGGCCGCGCATTCCGCGGCTGCTGCGCATCGTGGGCGGGGTGCTGGCGCTGTGGCTGGCGTGGCTGGCCGTGGCCCAGGCCCGGGTGATCGGCATCAACTTCCTGCTGTCGGTGCTGCTGCTGGTGTGGGTGGCCGACATCTTTGCCTATTTCGCCGGCCGTGCTTTCGGCC
Organism: uncultured Comamonadaceae bacterium; assembly: GCA_946482115.1. Next base: position 12,671 of record CAMLQP010000050.1, on the reverse strand, counting down.
AGAAGATCGCGCGTGCCAGGCTCGCGCCCAGCATCAGCCCCGGCAAGAGCTGGGAGGGTGTCTGGGGCGGCATGGCCGGCGTGGTGGTGCTGGCCTTTGCCTGGGTGTGGGCTGACAGCCACTGGCTGGCTGGCGTGCCCAGCCTCTATTCCTGGCTGGCCGGCGCGGGCTGGTGGCTGCTGCTGCTGGCGGCGCTGTTCCTGGCCGCGATGAGCGTGGTGGGCGATCTCGTGGAGTCGCTGATCAAGCGCAGCGTGGGTGTGAAGGACAGCAGCGGCCTGCTGCCCGGCCACGGCGGCGTGCTCGACCGAGTGGACGCGCTGCTGCCCACGCTTCCGCTGGCCATGATGCTCTATTCCCTGCTCTCGACATGAAGCAACGACTGGCCATACTCGGCTCGACCGGGTCGATTGGCACCAGCACGCTCGACGTGGTGTCGCGCCACCCCGAACGGTTCGAGGTGTTCGCGCTGACGGCGGCCACCCGCGTGGACCTGCTGTTCGAGCAATGTGTGCGCTGGAAACCCACCTATGCGGTGATGCAGGGTGACGCCCAGGCCCGCGAACTGGCCGGCCGGCTGGCCGCGCACGGCCTGGCCACGCGCGTGCTGGGGGGCGCCAGGGCGATCACCGAGATGGCCGGTCACGAATCGGTCGACGTGGTGATGGCGGCCATCGTCGGCGCTGCCGGCCTCGAACCCTGCCTGGCCGCCGCGCGCGCGGGCAAACGCCTGCTGCTGGCCAACAAGGAGGCGCTGGTCGTGGGCGGCGCACTGTTCATGGACGCGGTGCGTGTCGGCGGCGCGACGCTGCTGCCCATCGACAGCGAGCATTCGGCGGTGTTTCAGTCGCTGCCCGGGGACCCGGCCACCTGGGCCCGGCGCATCGACCGCATCATCCTGACCGCGTCGGGCGGGCCGTTTCGCACGCGGGACCCCGGCACGCTGGCCGCGGTCACCCCGGAGGAGGCCTGCGCCCACCCCAACTTCAGCATGGGCCGCAAGATTTCGGTCGATTCGGCCACCATGATGAACAAGGGGCTGGAGGTGATCGAGGCGCGCTGGCTGTTCGACGCCACGCCTGACCAGATCGAAGTGGTGATCCACCCGCAGCAGATCGTGCACTCCATGGTGCAGTACCGCGACGCTTCCATCGTCGCCCAGCTGGGCACGCCCGACATGCGCGTGCCCATCGCCTACGGCCTGTCCTGGCCTGAGCGCTTCGAGAGCGGAGCGGAGCGGCTGGATTTCATGCGACTGGCGGCCATGACCTTCGAAGCGCCCGATCCGCGCCGTTTCCCCTGCCTGCCGCTGGCCTGGGCGGCCCTGCGGGCACCCGAGGGGGCCACCACGGTGCTCAACGCGGCCAACGAGGTGGCGGTGGCCGCCTTCCTGGACCGCCGGCTGGGTTTCGACCGCATACCGGCGGTGATCGAGGAAACTTTGGCGGCGGCGCAGTTCTCCAAGCCGGGTTCGCTCGATGACCTGCTGGCGATCGATGCCCTGGCTCGCAGCCAGGCGTCGGCGGTGATGGCGCGGCTGAAAGGACATGAAACATGCTGACGGTGCTGGCCTTCGTGGTGGCCCTGGGTCTGCTGATCGCGGTGCACGAATACGGCCACTACCGCATGGCCGTGGCCTGCGGCGTCAAGGTGCTGCGCTTCTCGGTCGGTTTCGGCAAGACGCTGTGGCGTTGGCAGCCAGCCAACCAGAAACACGGCCAGAACACCGAATTCGTGATCGGCGCCGTGCCGCTGGGCGGCTACGTGCGCATGCTTGATGAGCGGGAAGCCCCCGTGGCCCCCGAGGAGCGCCACCGGGCTTTCAACACCCAGCGCCTGCGCTCGCGGGTGCTCATCGTGGCCGCCGGCCCCGCGGCCAACCTGCTGCTGGCGGTGCTGCTGTACGCCCTGGTCAGCTGGATCGGCGTGCCCGAACCCAAGGCGGTGCTGTCCACGCCGGTGGCCGGCTCGGTGGCGGAGCGCGCCGGCCTGCGCGCCGGTGACTGGGTGCTGCAGGTGTCCGAAGGCGAAGCGTCGCCCGATGCGGTGCAGTCGTTCGACCAGTTGCGCTGGCACCTGACACAGGCGGCCCTGTCGGCCCAGGATCTGACGCTGTGGGTGGGTGACAACGAGGCCGGGCCCACGCGTCCGGTGCGGCTGCCCCTGTCCGAACTGGGCGCGCGCGATCCCGACGCCGCGCTGTTCCAGCACATCGGCCTGCTGTCGCCCTGGTCGGCACCCGAGATCGGGGCGGTCATGCCCGACGGCGTGGCCCAGGCCGCCGGCCTGCGGGAAGGAGACCGGGTGCGCCGCGTCGACGGGCGCGAGGTGCCCGATGCCCAGACACTGCGCCAGTGGATACGCTCGGCCGTAAACGGCAGCGGCCAGACCCGGCCGCAGCGCTGGGAGGTCATCCGGGACGGGGCGCTGGTCGAGCTGACCGTGGCGCCGGCTCCCGAGCAGCGCGAGGGCCAGTGGCTGGGTCGCATCGGCGCCTACGTGGGCGCGCCGCCCGCCATGGTCACCGTCAGCGAAGGGCCGCTGGGTGCCCTGGCGCACGGCATGGAGCGCACCTGGGAGGTATCGGTGCTGACCCTCAGGATGCTGGGGCGCATGGTGATCGGCGAGGCGTCGCTCAAGAACCTCAGCGGTCCCCTGACGATCGCCGACTACGCCGGCAAGTCGGCCAGCCTGGGGCTCACCTCCTATCTGGTGTTCCTGGCGCTCATCAGCGTGAGCCTGGGCGTCCTGAACCTGCTGCCGCTCCCGGTCCTCGATGGGGGACACCTGATGTATTATCTTTGGGAGGGAGTGACCGGGCGCAGCGTATCCGACGCCTGGATGGAGCGGCTGCAGCGCGGTGGCGTGGTGGTTCTCATGCTGCTGATGTCTGTGGCCTTGTTCAATGATGTCGCCCGTTTGCTGGGCTGATGTTTTCCGACACATGAAGAAAATCAAACGTGGCCTTCGGGGCCTGACGCTGGGCGCGCTTGCAACTTCCCTGCTGACCGCCTTGCCAGCTTGGGCCGTCGATCCCTTCACTTTGAGGGACATCCGCATCGAGGGCCTGCAGCGTGTCGAGCCCGGCACGGTTTTCGGTTCGCTGCCGTTCCGCATCGGCGAGACCTACACCGATGACAAGGGCGCCAGCGCCATCCGTTCGCTGTTTGGCCTGGGGCTGTTCTCCGATGTCCGGCTTCAGGTGAACGGTGACGAGCTGATCGTCATCGTCGAGGAGCGTCCCTCGGTGGCCGACGTCTCCTTCTCGGGTGTCAAGGAGTTCGACAACGAAGTGCTGCGCAAGGCGATGCGCGACGTCGGCCTGACCGAAGGCCGCCCCTTCGACCGTGCGCTGGCCGACCGCGCCGAGCAGGAACTCAAGCGGCAATACATCAACCGCAGCCTGTATGCGGTGCAGGTCGTGACCACCGTGACGCCGATCGAGCGCAACCGCGTCAACATCAGCTTCAATGTGGTCGAAGGTGACGCGGCCAAGATCAAGGAGATCCGTGTCGTCGGCAACCAGGCTTTCAGCGAATCCACGCTGCAGGATCTGTTCGACCTCGATACCGGCAACTTCATGAGCTGGTACACCAAGTCCGACCAGTACACGCGCGCCAAGCTGAATGCCGATATCGAGCGCCTGCGCTCGTACTACCTGACCCGCGGTTATCTGGATTTCCGTATCGACTCGACCCAGGTGGCGATCTCTCCCGACAAGGATTCCATTTCCATCACGATCAATGTCACCGAAGGCAACCGTTTCGTGGTGTCGTCGGTCAAGATGGCGGGCGACTATTTCGGCAAGGAAGAGGAATTCAAGTCGCTGATCCGCATCCAGCCAGGCCAGGCTTTCAATGCCGAGCATGTCAGCGACACGGTCAAGGCCTTCACCGACTACTTTGGTGAATTCGGCTATGCATTTGCCAAGGTGGATGCCGTCCCGCAGGTGGACCGCGAGAAGAACGAAGTGGCCTTTGTCCTGCAGGCTGAACCCTCTCGCCGGGCCTACGTGCGCCGCATCCAGATCGAGGGCAACACCCGCACCCGGGATGAGGTGATCCGCCGGGAATTCCGCCAGCTGGAATCCTCCTGGTACGACAGCGAGCGCATCCGCCTCTCGCGTGACCGCGTGGACCGTCTGGGCTTCTTCACCGAGGTGCGCGTCGACACCGAAGAGGTGGCCAATGCCCCTGACCAGGTGGATCTCGTGGTGACCGTGGCGGAGAAGCCGACCGGCAACCTGATGGTGGGGGCCGGCTATTCGCAATCCGAGAAGATGTCGCTGCTCGCCGGCATCAGTCAGGAGAACGTCTTCGGCTCCGGCAACTACCTGGGGCTGCAGGCCAACACCAGCCAATACAACCGCTCGTTCGTCCTGTCGGCAGTCAACCCGTATTTCACCCCCGATGGCATCTCGCGTTCCTTCGAGATCTACTACCGGACCACCCGACCCCTGAGCGAGCAGGAGGGTGACTACCGGCTGGTGACGCCAGGCGCCAGCATCCGTTTCGGCGTGCCGTTCACGGAGAGCGACACCGTTTACTTCGGCATCGGCGTGGAAAGCACCAAAATCGAAGCCGGCAACCAGATGCCCCAGGCGTACCAGAACTACGCCAACACCTTCGGTATCAGCAGCACTTCCGTGCCCCTGACTCTGGGCTGGTCGCGCGATACCCGCGACAGCGCGCTGGTGCCCAACGAGGGGCGTTTCCAGCGTTTCAACTCGGAAATGGGCATTGGCGGCGATACCCGGTATGTCAAGGCGGACTACCAGTTCCAGCAGTATTGGCCGCTCAACCGGCAGTACACCCTGGCGCTGAACGCGGAAATCGGCTGGGGACGCGGTCTGGGTGGGAAGCCCTTCCCCCTGTTCAAGAACTTCTATGGCGGCGGTCTCGGGTCCGTGCGGGGTTTCGATCAGAACACGCTGGGTGCGACGACGCCCCTGCTGGATGCCAATGGCGTGCCGACCGGCACGATTTCCTACATCGGCGGCAGCAAGAAGGTGCTGCTGAACGCCGAAATCATCGCGCCCTTCCCGGGCGCGGGCAACGACCGCACGCTGCGCATGTTCGGCTTCTTCGACGTGGGCAACGTCTACTCGGAGAATCAGCGCTTCAGCGCCAGCGACCTGCGCGCTTCGGCGGGTATCGGCCTGAGCTGGATTTCGCCGGTCGGTCCGTTGCGCATCGCCTATGCCCGTCCGCTGCGCAAGCAGGCTGGGGATAAAATCCAGAGCATCCAGTTCCAGATCGGTACTTCGTTTTGATGAATATGTCGTTTTTTCGCCTGATTGGCCGCGTTGTAGTTCTCTCCAGCGCCGCGCTGGCCGTCACGGTCGCCGCTGCCCAGGAGTTTCGGGTCGGGGCTGTCAGCCTCGAGCGCATCCTGCGCGATGCCAACGCCGCCAAGGCGGCCACCGCCAAGCTCGAGCAGGAGTTCTCCCGGCGCGAGAAGGAAGTCGAAACGATGGGGAATCAGCTCAAGGCTGCGTCCGAGCGTTTCGAGCGTGACGCCCCGACGCTGTCCGAAAGCCAGCGCACGGCCCGCCAGCGGCAGCTGGTCGAGCAGGATCGCGAGTTCCAGCGCAAGCGTCGCGAATTCCAGGAAGACCTTGGCGTGCGCCGCAACGAAGAGCTCCAGGGCGTGATCGAGCGCGCCAACCGCGTGATCAAGCAGGTCGCCGAAACCGAGAAATACGATCTCGTGATCCAGGAGTGGGTCTACATCAACCCCAAGCACGACATCACCGACAAGGTGATCAACGCGCTGAACAGCAGCCGGTAAACCCGGCACCGCCCCGTGGCCACACGTCTGGACGCCATCGTCGCAGCGCTGGGGGGTGAACTTGCTGGTGGCGAGAATCTGACCATCACGCGCCTGGCTCCGCTGGAAACGGCGGGGCCCACCGAGCTCGCCTTCGTTGCCCATCCGCGTTACGCCAGCCTGATGGCGAACAGCGCCGCCGGAGCCCTGATCGTTTCCCCGGCGCTGGCCGAGCAGGCCGCGCGGCGCGGAGCCAGCATCGTCACCGACAACCCCTACCTCTACTTCGCTCGCCTGACCCAGTGGTGGCGTGCCCGTGAGCCGCAGCCTGCCGCCCCGGCCGTCCATCCCAGCGCCTGGATCGATCCGTCGGCCCAGGTGGCCGAGGGTGTCAGCATCGGGCCGTTCGCCGTCGTTGAGGCCGGCGCCCGCATCGGGGCCGGCACGCGGCTGGGGGCGCATGTCACCGTGGGGCGCGACTGCACCGTCGGCGAGCGCTGCATCCTGCACCCCGGCGTGGTGATCGGGGCCGACGGTTTCGGCTTTGCCTCCGACAACGGCACCTGGGTCAAGATCGAGCAGCTGGGCGCGGTCCGCATCGGCAACGACGTCGAGATCGGCGCCAACAGCTGCGTGGACCGCGGCGCACTGGATGACACGGTGATCGAGGACGGCGTCAAGCTCGACAACCTGGTGCAGATCGGTCACAACGTGCACGTGGGCGCGCACACGGCCATGGCCGGCTGCGCCGGCGTGGCCGGCAGCGCCCGCATCGGCCGGCGCTGCACCGTGGGCGGCGGCGCGGTAGTGCTGGGGCACCTGGCGCTGGCCGACGATGTGCACATCTCTGCCGCCTCGGTCGTCACCCGCTCCATCCACCAGCCCGGGCATTACAGCGGCGTGTTCCCGCTCGACGACAATGCGTCCTGGGAAAAGAACGCCGCGACGCTCAAGCAGCTGCACCGCCTGCGCGAACGACTCAAGACACTGGAACAGAACAGCAAGCCATGATGGACATCCACCAGATACTCAAGCAATTGCCGCACCGCTACCCCATCCTGCTGGTGGATCGTGTGCTGGACATCGAAAAAGGCAAGTCCATCCGCGCCATCAAGAACGTCACCATCAACGAGCCGTTCTTCACCGGCCACTTCCCGCACCGTCCGGTGATGCCCGGCGTGCTGATGCTCGAAGCCATGGCCCAGGCCGCCGCGCTGCTGGCCTTCGACACTTTGGGCGTGACGCCTGACGACAAGACCGTGTACTACTTCGCGGGCATCGACGGTGCGCGCTTCAAGCGTCCGGTGGAGCCGGGCGACCAGCTGGTGATGGACGTGACGCTGGAGCGCATGAAGGCCGGCATCTTCAAGTTCAAGGGCGTGACGCGCGTGGGCGAGGACGTGGCCTGCGAGGCCGAACTCATGTGCACCATGCGCACCATCGCCTGAGCACGCCATGTCGCTGATCCACCCCACCGCCATCATCGACCCGGCTGCCGAGCTGGACAGTTCGGTGCGCGTGGGGCCGTACTCGGTGATCGGCCCGCATGTGAAGATAGGCGCCGGCACCACCGTGGGCCCGCACGCGGTGATCGAGGGCCACACCACCATCGGCCGCGACAACCGCATCTTCCAGTTCACCTCGCTGGGCGCTATCAACCAGGACAAGAAGTACAGCGGCGAGCCCTGCGAGCTGGTGATCGGCGACCGCAACACCATCCGCGAATTCAGCACCTACCACATCGGGACGGTGCAGGGTGGCGGCATCACCCGGCTCGGCAACGACAACTGGATGATGGCCTATACCCACCTGGCGCACGACTGCCTGGTGGGCAACCACACCATCTTCGCCAACAACGCGCAGATCGCCGGCCATGTGGTGGTGGACGACTGGGTGATCCTGGGCGCCTACACTTGCGTGCACCAGTTCGTGCGCATCGGCGCGCACGGCATGACCGGCATGGGCACCGTGCTGCTGGCCGACCAGCCGCCGTTCGTGATGAGCGAAGGCCACCCGGCCGCGGCGCGTTCCATGAATTTCGAGGGCCTGCGCCGGCGCGGTTTCTCGGCCGAGCGCGTGTCGGCCGTCAAGGCCATGCACAAGGCCCTGTACCGCGAAGGCCTGACGCTGGAGGAGGCCCGTGGCCGCATCGCCGCGCTCACGCAGAGCCATCCCGAAGCGGCCTCCGATGTGGCGCTGATGACGGATTTCCTCGACAAGTTGACGCCGCATCGCGGCATCGTCCGCTGATCCCATGACCCAGGCACCGCGTCTTGCCATGGTCGCCGGCGAGACGTCCGGTGACCTGCTGGCTGGTCTGTTGCTTCAGGGCGTGAAAGGCCGCTGGCCCGATGCCTCCAGTGCCGGCATCGGCGGCCCTGCGATGGCCGCGCAGGGGTTTGACGCCTGGTGGCCCAGCGAGAAGCTGGCGGTGCGCGGTTATGTCGAGGTGCTGCGCCATTACCGCGAGATCGTGGGCATACGCGAACGGCTGCGTCAGCGCCTGCTGCGCGAGCGTCCCGATCTGTTCGTTGGCGTGGATGCGCCCGACTTCAACCTGGACCTGGAGGCAAAGCTGAAGGCCGAAGGCGTGAAGACGGTGCATTTCGTCTGCCCGGCGGTATGGGCCTGGCGGCCTGAGCGCATCGAAAAGATCCGTCGCAGCTGCGACCACGTGCTGTGCATCTTTCCGTTCGAGACCGATCTGCTCGCACGCCACGGCATCGCCTCCACCTACGTCGGCCATCCGCTTGCCAGTGTGATCCCACAGACGCCAGACCGCGCCGCCGCGCGCGCGCGCCTGGGGCTGGCGGCGGACGCCACGGTGGTGGCCCTGCTGCCGGGCAGCCGCCGTGCCGAGATCGCTCACCTGGCCGAGCGCTTCCTGCGCGCGGGCCGTCTGCTGCAGGATCGCCGCCCCGGTCTGCAGCTGGTGCTGCCCGCCGTGCCTGCGCTGTGCCAGGCCATCGATGCCGCCGTGCGCCGCGCCGGCATGGCCGGGCGCGTGGCGGTGGTTGACGGCCAGTCGCACGCGGTGCTGGCGGCCTGCGATGCCACGCTGATCGCCAGCGGCACGGCCACGCTGGAGGCGGCGCTGTTCAAGCGCCCCATGGTGATCGCGTACCACATGCCCTGGCTGTCGTGGCGCATCACCCAGCGCAAGCGCCTGCAGCCCTGGGTGGGGCTGCCCAACATCCTGTGCGGTGACTTCATCGTGCCCGAGCTGCTGCAGGAGGCTGCCACGCCCGAAGCGCTGGCCAGCGCGGTGGACGCATGGCTGGCTTCTCCTGAGAGAATCACGGCCGTACAGACCCGATTCGATGCGCTGCACCACGAGCTGCGGCGCGACACCGCGCGACTTGCCACCGATGCGATCCAGACCGTTCTTGAAAGCTGAACAGGCCTCGCTGGCCTGGGACACCCCCGGCCTGGTGGCCGGCGTGGACGAGGCCGGCCGTGGCCCGCTGGCCGGCCCGGTGGTGGCCGCAGCCGTGATCCTCGACGATCTCAACCCCATCGCGGGCCTGGCCGACTCCAAGAAACTCAGCGCTGCCCGCCGCGAGCGCCTCTACGACGAAATCCGCGCCAAGGCGCTGTGCTGCTCGGTGGCCGAGGCTTCGGTCGAGGAAATCGACCGCCTCAACATCCTGCAGGCCACGATGCTGGCCATGCGGCGCGCGGTCGAGGGCTTGCGTCTGAAGCCGGCCAAGGTGCTGGTGGACGGCAACCGCCTGCCGCCGCTGCCCATGCTGGCCGAGGCCATCGTCAAGGGCGACGCCAAGGTGGCGGCGATCTCGGCCGCCTCCATCCTGGCCAAGGTGCACCGCGACCGCTGGTGCGAAGGCGTGCACCGTGACTACCCGGCCTACGGTTTCGACGGCCACAAGGGCTACGGCACGGCCGAACACCTGGCGGCCCTGACCACACACGGCCCATGCCCGCACCACCGGCGCTCGTTTGCGCCGGTGGCGGCGTGCTTCAAGGCGCCAGCATGAGCCCCCGCCCGGCCGCTCCGAAGGGGGCTCGCGCCGCAGTGCGCAGCGAGGAGGTCGCCCGATGACCACCGACGTGGTGCACATCCAGTCGCGCGACAACCCGCTGCTCAAGGAACTGCGCCGCCTGTCACAGGACAACGCCGGCTACCGCAAGCTGGGCAAGGTCTGGCTGGAAGGCGATCACCTGTGCCGCGCGGCGCTGGCGCGTGGCCTGCGGCCTGCCGTGGCCGTGTTCGCCGAATCGCTGTGGCCCCAGGCACCTGCCGAATGGACGGAAGCCGCGCCGCGCAACGTGGTGGTGCCTGATGAGCTGTTCGCCAGCGTGAGCGGCCTGGAATCGCCCGCGCGCATGGGTTTCGTGCTGCCGCTGCCCGCGGCGCCCGCGCTGCGCCCCGACGTACCCACCGTGGTGCTGGACCGCGTGCAGGATGCGGGCAACGTCGGCTCCATCCTGCGCAGCGCGGCGGCCTTCGGTTTCTCGCAGCTGCTGGCGGTCAAGGGCACCGCCGCGCTCTGGTCGCCCAAGGTGCTGCGGGCGGGCATGGGCGCCCATTTCGGGCTGCAGCTGATCGAGACCCTGGAGCCTGAGGCCTTGCATGGCCTGCAAGTGCCCCTGGTGGTGACGAGCTCGCACCAGGGTGAACACCTGCACCAGGCCCGCCTGCCCCGGCCTTGCGCCTGGGTGATGGGGCACGAAGGGCAGGGTGTGTCGCCCGCGCTGCTGGCGCGGGCCGCGCTGTCGGTGCGCATCGCCCAGCCGGGGGGCGAGGAATCGCTCAACGTAGCGGCCGCCGCCGCGATCTGCCTGCACGCGAGTGCGGTGGCGGCATGAAACGCGGCTTGCTGGCCTTGGCCTGCTGCCTCGCCGCTTCGGCAGGCGGGGCGGCCGACTGGGCTGTTTCGGCCGATGGTGCCTACGTGATCGATGTCAGGGCCAGACTGGCCTGGCCGCGCTGCATCGAGGGCATGTCGTGGAATGGCGGCGCCTGTGCTGGCACGCCACAGCTGCTCGACCATGCCGAGGCCCAGGCCCTGGCCGTCAACCGCTGGAAGGCCGAGAGCGTTCGCTGGCGCTTGCCCACCAGCCACGAGCTCAAGCGCCTGGCGGGCCACATGGGCACCGACCTGTTCCCTGGATCGCCCGGCGGCTGGTACTGGAGCGGTTCCGCCACGGTCAACACCGCCCAGGCCAACCCCTACAACTACGGCAACGTGATGCAGGGCCGCAGCGGCGACGCAACCAACCGGCTGAACTACCTGCATGGCTGGGCGGTGAACCTGTCCACCGGTGAAGCGGCTGGCGACGTGAGCCGGCGCAACCGCCTGCCGGTGCGCCTCGTGCGGCCCGCGTTCTGAGCGCGGCTGCGGGGTCCATCCGGGCTATAATTCCGAGGTTTACCCAAAACCTGCGCGCACCTGCAGCAACCCCCTCGCGAAGTCCCCTGAATCCATAGCTTGCCAGCGGCCAGTGTGGCCAGGGACACGGGTGCGCCCACCATGGAGATCCCCGTGCTTCCCGTCCTGCCCCCAGCCATCCTCGCGCTCGCAGACGGCACGGTCTTTCTCGGCACCTCGATCGGAGCCCACGGCTCCACGGTCGGCGAGGTGGTGTTCAACACCGCCATCACCGGCTACCAGGAAATCCTCACCGACCCCAGCTATTGCCGGCAGATCGTGACGCTCACGTATCCGCACATTGGCAACTACGGCGTCAACCTGGAAGACATCGAGGCCGACAAAGTCCACGCCGCTGGCCTCATCATCAAGAACCTGCCACTGCTGGCGTCCAGCTTCCGCTCCCAGATGTCGCTGTCCGACTACCTGGTGCGCGAGAACACGGTGGCGATCGCGGACATCGACACCCGCAAGCTGACCCGCCTGCTGCGCACGCACGGCGCGCAGAACGGCTGCATCGTGGCCCTGAAGGCCGGAGAGGCCGTCACCCAGGCCATCATCGATGGCGCCATCGCCCAGGCCAAGGCGGCCCCGAACATGGCCGGGCTGGACCTGGCCCAGGTGGTCTCTGCCGAGCAGTCCTACGCCTGGACCCAGACCGAGTGGAAACTGGGCGAAGGCTATGGCACGCAGGAGGCGCCGCGCTTTCACGTGGTCGCCTACGACTTCGGCGTCAAGAAGAACATCCTGCGCATGCTGGCCGAGCGCGGCTGCCGGGTGACCGTGGTGCCCGCCCGGACGCCCGCGGCGGACGTGCTCAAGCTGAAACCCGACGGCATCTTCCTGTCCAACGGCCCCGGCGACCCGGAGCCCTGCGACTACGCCATTGCCGCCACGCGCGAGCTGATCGACACGGGCCTGCCCACCTTCGGCATCTGCCTGGGTCACCAGATCCTGGCGCTGGCCAGCGGCGCCAGGACCTTCAAGATGAAGTTCGGCCACCACGGCGCCAACCACCCGGTGAAAGACCTGGACAACGGCCGCGTCAGCATCACGAGCCAGAACCACGGTTTCGCGGTGGACGAGAAGACCCTGCCGGCCAACCTGCGCCCCACGCACGTGAGCCTGTTCGATGGCACGCTGCAGGGCCTGGCCCGCACCGACAGGCCGGCCTTCTGCTTCCAGGGCCACCCGGAAGCCTCGCCCGGCCCGCACGACATCAGCTACCTTTTCGACCGCTTCATCAAGCTGATGGAGGGGAACTGACATGCCCAAGCGCACAGACATCAAGAGCATCCTCATCATCGGCGCGGGCCCCATCGTCATCGGCCAGGCCTGTGAATTCGACTACTCCGGCGTGCAGGCCTGCAAGGCCCTGCGCGAAGAGGGCTACAAGGTCATCCTGATCAACAGCAACCCCGCCACGATCATGACCGACCCGGCCACGGCCGACGTCACCTACATCGAGCCCATCACCTGGCAGACGGTCGAGAAGATCATCGCCAAGGAACG
>CAMLQP010000049.1 GCA_946482115.1 uncultured Comamonadaceae bacterium | reverse complement strand
CGAGCAGGCGGTTGGTCTCGCCGCTCATGGCGCTGGGCACCACCACCATCTGGTGTCCCGCGCGGTGCCATTTGGCGACCCGCTTGGCGACGTTGCGGATGCGTTCGGTGGACCCCATGGAGGTGCCGCCGTACTTGTGAACGATCAGGGCCATTGCGTGAGGGAGTTGGGAAGAATCGACAGGTCTGCGCCAGGGCCGCGCAAAACCTAGGGATTATACCGAGGGCTCGGTGGTGAAACGCAGGGCCTCGCCGTCCCGCAGCACGTGGCCGTCAGCGATCTTGAGGCGGATGTGATGGCCGCGCGTGCGGCAGGCCTCGATCTGGTCCAGCAGTTCGTCGAGCTGCGCCTCGCTGGGCCCGGCATCGTGGGCCTGGCGCAACCAGTGCCGCAGCAGGTTGGCGCGGCGCTCGCGCGAGAGGGCCTGCAACGCGGCGATGCGCGGCGGCCGGCCCGCCACATCGAGGTCTGCCGCCGCCAGTTCCTCCAGCAGGCGCTGGGCCTGGGCCGCGTGGCGCGCGCTGCGCGCGAAGGTGTCGCGAAAGGCCGGGAAATGCCGCTCCAGCACCGGCAGCAGCGTGGCGCGGATGCGGTTGCGGGTGTAGCGGGCGTCGTGGTTGGTCGGGTCGTCGACGAAAGGCACCCCTTGCGCCACGAGCCAGTCGCGCAGGTCCCGCCCCGGCGTGCCCAGCAGCGGCCGTCCGAACACCGTGCCGTGGCGTTCGAAACGCTCGGGCATGGACGCCAGCCCCGGCAGGCCCGCGCCACGCGTGAGTGCGAGCAGCAGGGTCTCGGCCTGGTCGTCGGCGTGCTGGGCCAGCCACACCGCGCCGCAACCGTGACGCGCGGCCCCATCGGCCAGCGCCCGGTAGCGCGCCAGGCGGGCCACGTCTTCAGGGCTCTGGCCGCTGGCGTGGCGCGCCGCCACGCGGGTGCTGTCGAAGGGTATGCCGCGGGCGGCACAGAAACCGCGCGCATGTTCCTCGAAACGGTCCGCCGCCGCCTGCAGGCCATGGTGCACGTGCAGCGCGGTCACGCGCCCCGGCCAGGCCTCGTGGGCCAGCAGCAGCAGCGCGGTGGAGTCGGCGCCGCCGCTGAAGGCCACCGCCAGGCGCGCCGCCGCATCGGGCAGCCAGCGCTGGCGCCAGGCCGCCAGCGGCTCAGCGCTTGGCTTCTTTGGTGTCGGTGAAGCGCCCGTAACCATCGAGGCGGGCATGGCGGCGGTCGATCAGTTCCTTGACCTTGAGGTCGGCGACCTGGCGGTAGGCGTCGTTCAGCGCGCGCTTGAGGAAGGCGGCCATCTGCTTGGGGTCGCGGTGCGCGCCGCCCACAGGCTCGTTGACGATCTTGTCGACCAGGCCCAGGGCCTTGAGGCGGTGGGCCGTGATGCCCAGGGCCTCGGCGGCCTCGGAGGCGCGCTCGCTGGTCTTCCAGAGGATGGAGGCGCAGCCCTCGGGGCTGATGACGGAATAGACCGAGAACTGCAGCATCAACACCTGGTCGGCCACGGCGATGGCCAGCGCGCCGCCGGAGCCGCCCTCGCCGATGATGGTGGAGATGATGGGCACCTCCAGCTGTGCCATCTCGAAGATGTTGCGGCCGATGGCTTCGGACTGGCCGCGCTCCTCGGCGTCGATGCCGGGGTAGGCGCCGGGCGTGTCGACGAAGGTGAAGACCGGCAGCTTGAACTTCTCGGCCAGCTTCATCAGGCGCAGCGCCTTGCGGTAGCCCTCGGGTTTGGTCATGCCGAAGTTGCGCGCGGTGCGCTCTTTGGTATCGCGCCCCTTCTGGTGACCCAGCACCATGCAGGGCTGGCCGTTGAAGCGCGCCAGGCCGCCGACGATGGACAGGTCGTCGGAGAAGTGGCGGTCGCCGTGCAGCTCGACGAAATGCGTGAAGCAGTCGCGCACGTAGTCCAGCGTGTAGGGCCGGTCGGCGTGACGCGCGATCTTGGTGATCTGCCAGGGCGTGAGGTCGCTGTAGATGTCCTTGGTGAGCTGCTGGCTCTTCTTGCCGAGCTGCTCGATCTCCTCGGAGATGTCGACCGCCGATTCGGTCTGGACGTAGCGCAGTTCCTCGATCTTGGCTTCCAGTTCGGCAATGGGCTGCTCGAAATCCAGAAAGGTTTTCTTCGCCAAGGTGAAACTCCTTTGGTCGGTATCTTCTATGGGCTGGCCGGGCTCAATAGGCCACGGGCAGCGGGTCCAGCGAGCGCCAAATATACCAAGTCGCCACGCTGCAGTAGGGAGCCCAGGCCGCCGCGACCTCGCGCGCCTCGCTGCGGCTCACGGGTTCGCCCGAGAAATAGGCCTGGCTGATGCCGTTGAGCAGGCCCACGTCGTCCAGCGGCAGCACATTGGGCCGCATCAGGTGGAAGATGAGGAACATCTCGGCCGTCCAGCGGCCGATGCCGCGTATGGCCACCAGCTCGGTGATGATGGCCTCGTCGTCCATGCCGTGCCAGTCGTCCACGTGCACCAGGCCGCTGTCGAAGTGCAGGGCCAGATCCACCAGGTACTCGACCTTGCGCGAGGACAGGCCGGCTGCGCGCATGTCGTCCACCTTGAGCTTGAGCACCTGCGACGGCACCATGCGCCGGGGCAGCTTCTCGAAGCGGTCCCACACGGTCTGCGCGGCCTTGACCGATATCTGCTGCCCCACGATGCTGCGCGCCAGCGTGGTGAAGGCATCGCCACGCGACTGCAGCGCGCCGCCCGGAAACTGCGGGATGAGCTTCTTCATCACGCGGTCGCGCTTCATCAGGTGCTTGCAGGCCTCGGCCCAGTAGTCGGGCTGCTGCAGCACGGGCTCGGCCTTGGGCGGGGTCATCAGGCGCGCTCCCAGGTGGTGCCCGCCGGACCATCCTTCAGCACCACGCCCTGCGCCAGCAGGTCCTGGCGGATGCGGTCGGCTTCAGTGAAATTGCGGGCGGCCTTGGCGGCGGCGCGCTCGGCGATGGCCGTTTCGATGGCCTCCGCGTCCAGCCCCACTCCGGCACGCAGGAAGGCCTTGGGGTCGCCCTGCAGCAGGCCCAGCACGCCGCCCAGTGCCTTGAGCAGGCCAGCCAGCTCGGGCGAACGGGTCTTGTTGACCTCGCCGGCCAGATCGAACAGCACGGCCACCGCTTCGGGCGTGCCGAAGTCTTCGTTCATCGCGGCCTGGAAACGCGCCGCGTGCGACTGCCCCCAGTCGATGGCCACAGCGGCGGCCGGCGGCACGGCGTCGAGCGCGGTGTACAGGCGCTTGAGCGCGGCGCGCGCGTCGTCCAGGTGCACGTTGCTGTAGTTCAGCGGGCTGCGGTAGTGGGCACGGGCGACAAAGAAGCGCACGGTCTCGGCCTCGTACGTCGCCAGCACGTCGCGGATGGTGAAGAAATTGCCCAGGCTCTTGGACATCTTCTCGTTGTCGATGTTGATGAAGCCGTTGTGCATCCACACGTTCACGAAGGGCTTGCCGGTCGCGCCCTCGCTTTGCGCGATCTCGGTCTCGTGGTGCGGGAACTGCAGGTCGGCGCCGCCACCGTGGATGTCGAAGGTCTCGCCCAGCAGCGCGCAGGCCATGGCCGAGCACTCGATGTGCCAGCCCGGGCGGCCGGGGCCGAATTCGCTGGCCCACTTGGCATCCTCGGGCTCGGTGGGCTTGGCGCTTTTCCAGAGCACCGGGTCCAGCGGATCCAGTTTGCCCTCGTCCACCGCCACGCGCTCGCCAGCGCGCAGCTCGTCGAGCGACTTGCCCGAGAGGCGGCCGTAGTACGGGAACTTGCGCACCGCGTAGTTCACGTCGCCGTTGGCGGCGCGGTAGGCCAGGCCCTTGCGCTCCAGCGCGGCGATCATGGACAGCATCTGCGGCACGTACTCGGTGGCGCGTGGCTCGTGCGTGGGCCGTTCGATGCCCAGCGCGTCGGCATCCTGGTGCAGGGCGTCGATCATGCGGTCGGTCAGGGCGCGTATGGTCTCGCCGTTTTCCAGGGCGCGGCGGATGATCTTGTCGTCGATGTCGGTGATGTTGCGCACGTAGGTCACGCGCAGGCCGCTGGCCTTGAGCCAGCGCTGCACCAGGTCGAACGCGATCATCGATCGCGCATGGCCCAGGTGGCACAGGTCGTAGACCGTCATGCCGCACACGTACAGGCGCACGTGGCCGGGCTCGAGGGGCGAAAACGGCTCCACGCGGCGCGTGAGCGAGTTGAAGATGCGGATCATGGGAGGCAAAAAAGGCACTGAGACAGTGCCTTGGGAACCGGCCGCGTCAAGGGGTTCTGGCACGCGACCCGGGATATACAATGCCCTCAGTATATCGACCCCGCGTCCAGAGGTGCTCATGCTCTTGTCCGTGAAATCCCTCCTTCCCCTCGCGGCCAGCCTGGCCCTGCTGTCGGCCCAGGCCCAGACGCCCCCGCCAGCGGCCGCGCCTGCCGCAGCCGCCACGCCAGTCCAGGCCAGCGCCGAGTACGCCGAGGTCAACCGCCTGCTGCGCGCCGGCCAGTACGAACAGGCCGTCACCCGCGCCGACCAGTTCCTGTCCACCTCGCCCAAGGATCCGCAGATGCGTTTCCTCAAGGGCGTGATCCAGAGCCAGCGCGGCCAGACCACCGAAGCCCAGGCCACTTTCACCGCCCTGACGCAGGACTACCCCGAACTGCCCGAGCCCTACAACAATCTGGCCGTGATCTACGCCGGCCAGAACCAGCTCGACAAGGCCCGCGTGGCGCTGGAAATGGCGGTGCGCACCAACCCGTCCTACGCCGTCGCGCACGAGAACCTGGGCGACGTCTATGCCCGGCTGGCGGCCCAGGCCTACCAGAAGGCCAGCCAGCTCGACACCGCCAACACCTCGGCCGCGCCCAAGCTCAAGACCATCAACGGCCTGTTCCCGAACCGGGGGGCCAAGGTCGGCGACGCGGGTGGCGGCAGCGCCACCGTGGCCGCCATGGCCACGCTGCTTGACCGCCAGCCCACCGCCGCCGGCACGCCCTCGCCCCAGCGCGACATCGAATCGACCGTGCGCGCCTGGGCCCAGGCCTGGTCCGCGCGCGACTTCGCCGGTTACCTGCGTTTCTACAGCCCTGAATTTCAGGCCGCCTCGGGCGCTGCACGCCCGCAATGGGAACGTGAGCGCGAAACCCGCATCGTGCCGCGCGAGCGCATCAGCGTGGCGGTCAGCGACCTGGACATCCGCGCCGACGGCAAGCGTGCCACCGTGCGCTTCCGTCAGGACTACGAGTCCGAGGTCCTCAAGGCCACCGACCGCAAGACGCTGGAGCTGGTGCAGGACGGCGCGCGCTGGGTGATCGTGCGGGAGACGGTCGGCTCCTGATGGCGGCCTCGGCCTGGCCCGGGGCCCGCGGGCTGGCCGGCGTGGCCGCCGTCGGCCTGCTGCTCGCCGCGCCGGCGTGCTACCAGCCGGTCTGGCCGCCCGCGGCACCGGTGCCAGCGCCCCCGCAGGCCTTGACCGAAGCCACCCCACCCGACAGCACCACCTCCACCCGACCGCCTCCCGGCCATCTGCCAGCCGGCCTGCTGGCCCTTTCGCGCCACAGCCGCCACGTGATCGCGGTGGATGCCGCGCGATCCCGCCTGTACCTGCTGGAACGCGATGGCGGCACCTGGCGGCCGGTGGCCGAGCACCCGGTCTCGCTGGGCAAGGCGGGCGTGGACAAGTTCCGGGAGGGCGATGCCCGTACGCCATTGGGCGTCTACCAGATCACCAGCCGGCTGGACCGCCCGGCACTGGACCCGTTCTACGGCGATGGCGCCCTGACCCTGGACTACCCCAACGCGCTGGACCGCAACCAGGGCCGCGCCGGCAGCCGCATCTGGATACATGGCAGCCCGCGCGACGATGTGCTACGCCCGCCGCGCGACACCGATGGCTGCGTGGTGTTGCCCAACGCCGCGCTGCGCGACCTGATGGCCCGCGTCGCCACCCACACCACGCCGGTGCTGATCGCGGCCGACCTGACCTGGCAGGCGCCGGACGAACTGGCCATGCGGCGCGAACATTTCGAAACCGCCTGGCGCGGCTGGCAGCACGCCCGCCGCGCCGGCGCCGAGGCGGACTACGCGGCCTTCTACATCCCCGGCGTGCGGCCGGCGCCGCGCGGCGCGCGGCTGGAATACAAGGATCTGACCCTGCTGGCCTGGCCCGACGGCCAGCCGGTGCTGCAGGCCACCTTCGGCGAAGTCCCCGTCGGACAGCGGGCCGGGGTGACGCGCCGGCAGCACTGGCGGCTGGAACAGGGACAATGGCGGATTTTCGACGAAAGCATGCTGCGATGAACCTCTCTCTCACCCGGCGGCTGGCCCTGAGCGCCGCCCTGGCCTCCACCCTCTCGCTGGGCCTCGCACCGGCCGCCTCCGCCCAGGGCGGGCAGCAGGTCAGGCTGCAGACCTCGCTGGGCAACATCGTGCTGGAACTGCGCGCCGACAAGGCGCCCGCCACCGTGGCCAACTTCGTGCAATACGTCAAGGACGGCCACTATGACGGCACCGTGTTCCACCGCGTGATCGACGGTTTCATGATCCAGGGTGGCGGTTTCGCTGCCGACCTGCAGCAAAAGCCCACCCGCGCGCCGATTCCGCTGGAGGCCGGCAACGGCCTCAAGAACGACCGCGGCACCATCGCCATGGCCCGCACCGGCAACCCCAACTCCGCCACGTCCCAGTTCTTCATCAACGTGGTGGACAATGCCAACCTGAACGCCCCCCGGCCCGACGGCTACGGCTATGCCGTGTTCGGCCGCGTGGTCGCCGGCATGGACGTGGTCGACAAGATCCGCGCCGTGCCCACCGGCAACCGGGGCATGCACCAGAACGTGCCTGCCACCCCCGTCACCATCATCAAAGCCACCCTGGAGAACTGAACATGGCCAACCCCCAAGTCGAACTGCACATCACCGGCCACGGTGTCATCACCATCGAGCTCGACGCTGACAAAGCGCCCAAGTCCGCCGCCAACTTCCTGGCCTATGTCAACAGCGGCCACTACAACAACACCGTGTTCCACCGCGTGATCGACGGCTTCATGATCCAGGGCGGCGGCTTCGAGCCCGGCATGCAGCAAAAGCCCACCGGCGAGGCCATCGAGAACGAGGCCAACAACGGCCTCAAGAACGAGCGCTACACCCTGGCCATGGCGCGCACCCAGGCACCCCACTCCGCCACTGCGCAGTTCTTCATCAACGTGGCCGACAACGGCTTCCTGAACCACACCGCGCCCACCCCCCAGGGCTGGGGCTACGCCGTGTTCGGCAAGGTCGTCTCGGGCACCGAGATCGTGGACGCCATCCGCAAGGTGCAGACCGGCCGCAAGGGCTTCCACGATGACGTGCCCGTCAACGACGTGGTGATCGAAAAGGCCGTCGCGCTCTGACCTGATGCCCGACCTGCCCGGCGACGTGTCCGCCAGCCCCGGCTGGCGCTGCGTGGACCTGCTCAGCGACCAGCACCTGCAGGCCGGCGAGCCGGGCACCTTCGCCTGCTGGCGCCGTTTCGTTGAACAAAGCCCGGCCGATGCCCTGTTCCTGCTCGGCGACCTGTTCGAGGTCTGGGTGGGTGACGACGCGCTGGACGCGCCCGACACCGGCTCGGGCGATCGCGACTTCGCCCGCACCTGCGCCGACGTGCTGCGCGGCGTGAGCCAGCGCAAGCCCCTCCACCTGATCGCCGGCAACCGCGACTTCCTGCTCGGTGAACGCTTCTTCGCGCGCACCGGCGTGCAACCGCTGGCCGACCCCGCCGTGCTGCACTGGGGCCCGCGCCGCTGGCTGCTGAGCCACGGCGACGCCCAGTGCGTGGACGACGCCGACTACCAGCGTTTCCGCGCCCAGGTGCGCTCGGCGGCCTGGCAAGCCGATTTCCTCGCCCGCCCGCTGGGCGAGCGCGAATCCATCGCGCGCGGCATGCGCGCCGGCAGCGAGCAGCGCAAACGGCAGGGCATGGCCTGGACCGACCTCGACGCGGCCACCGTGCGCGCCCAGTTGCACGCCGCCAACGCCCCTGTGCTGATCCACGGCCACACCCACCAGCCGGCCGAACACGACCTCGGCGACGGCCTCGCGCGCTGGGTGCTGAGCGACTGGGATGCCGACGCCCGCCCGCCGCGCGGCCAGGCCCTGCGCCTGTGGGCCGACGGCCGCATCGAGCGCATCGCCGCATGCTGAACGCCTGGTGGCAAGCGCTGCACACCTGGGCGCGTGCGCGCCTCGGCCTGGGCCCGCGCGAGATCCCTGAACGGCTGTGGCACCACACACTGACGCGGCTGCCCTTCATCGCCGCCCTGCCCGCAGCCCCGCAGCAGCGCCTGCGCCGCCTGGCCGGCCTGTTCCTGGCGCAAAAGGAATTCCACGGCGCGCACGGCCTGCAGGTCACCGATGCCATGGCCGTCTCCATCGCCGCCCAGGCCTGCCTGCCACTGGTCCACATGCCCGGCGGCGACCGCGTGCTGCGCTGGTACGGTGACTTCGTCACCATCGTCGTCCACCCGGCCGAGGCGGTGGCCCGCCGCAAGGTGATGGACGCCGCAGGCGTGGAACACCACTACGACGAAACCCTGCTGGGCGAAGCCATGGAGCGCGGCCCGGTGATGCTGAGCTGGCGCCACGTGGCCCATGCCGGCACCAGCGCCGAAAACGGCCACAACCTCGTCATCCACGAATTCGCGCACAAGCTGGACATGCACGGCAAGGCGCCGGGCCAGCACCCCGACGGCTGCCCCGAACTGCCGCCCGGCTTCCTCGGGCTGGCACCAGTGCCTGCCAGGCGCCTGTGGCGCGACACCCTCGCGGACAGCTACCGCCGCTTTCACGAACAGGTGGTGATGGCCGAGCGCTTCGGCGCCGAGCCCCCCTGGCTGGATGGCTACGGCGCCACCGCCCCGTCCGAATTCTTCGCCGTGGCCTGCGAGGCCTACTGGGTACAGCGCGAGCGCTTCGGACAGGAATTTCCGGAATTGCGGCCGCTGTTCGACGGTTTTTTCGGCATTCCTGTGTCCAGGATCGGATAAGGTCAGGCGTCACGCCCATGATTCCGCCTGCCGCCAACGATTGCCCACTGCATCGGACACCCGCTCCATGACCGCGAACTCTGCCGAGTCCCGGCCCTCCGACTGGCTGCCCGTCAACGCGCTGTGCCTCGCGCCCGAGCAGGTGCTGCCCACCGACCTCTGGACCACCGACGGCCGGCTGCTGCTGGCCAAAGGGCAACAGCTGGGCTCGCACGACCAGATCCGCACGCTGGACAGCCACCGACCCGGCGTGCGCCTGGCCGATGCACCCGCCTGGCGCGTGGCCACGGGCGACCGGGCGGCCACGGGCGACCGGGCGGCCACGGGCGACCGGGCGGCCACGCCGCCGCCGGTGGCAGCACCACCTCGACAGCTGCAGCCCCAGGCGGTGTCGTCAAGCGCCATGGCGCCCGGGCTGTACGGCCGCTGGCTGGACCTGCACGGCAGTCTGCACCTGCTGCTGCGCCGGGGCGCCGAGGCGACCGACTTCCTCAAACGGATCGACGAGATCGGCGCCCGCGTGGCCACCGAGGTGGACAACCACCCGGACGAAAGCCTGTTCATCCTGGTCCAGCTGCTGTATGACGGCCAGTCGCCCTACTGCGCCAGCAATGCGCTGGCGGCCGCCACGCTGACGCAGCTGCTGGGCCAGCTGGCCAACCTGCCCGCCCCCACGCGGCGTTCGCTGCTGTTCGCCGCGCTGACCATGAACACCGCCATGGCGCGGCTGCAGGACGAGCTGGCGGTGCAGAAGGCGCCGCCCGCCCAGCACCAGCGCGCGACCATCCATGCCCACCCCGTGGCCGGCCATGCGCTGCTGCAGGCCCTGGGCGTGACGGACGCCGAATGGCTGCACCTGGTGCTGAACCACCACGAGTCGCCCGACGGCACCGGCTACCCGGCGGGGCGGGCCGTGGACAGCCTGCCGCTGCAGATCCTGCAGCTGGCCGATCGTTTCGTGGCCCGCATCAGCCCGCGCCGCTCCCGCACCAGCCTGTCGGCGCGGCAGGCGGTGCGCGCGCACTACCTGGAGCTGCGCGACCACCCCAGCCAGCTCGGTGAGCTGCTGGTGCGCCGCCTGGGCCTGTACCTGCCCGGCAGCTACGTGAAGCTGCGCAACGGCGAGATCGCGGTGGTCATCCGCATCAGCGACGCGGTGGACAAGCCCACGGTGCTGGCCATCCTCAACAAGGAGGGGCTGCCCTACGGTGCACCGCGCGTGCGCCACACCCTGGCGCACGAGTTCCAGATCGTGGAGCCTGTGCTGGCCGAGAAGGTCAAGCTGCGGCTCGACCCGGCGCGGGTGTTCGCCGTCTGAAGCCCCGGCGCCTGCGGCTCAGGCCACCAGACCGGCCTTGTCCAGGCCGTAGGCCCGGTCCTGCGAGCCCGGCACGGCCGCGAAGCCGATGGCCAGGCGGTTCCAGCCGTTGATGCCGACGATGGCGAAGCTCAGGTCGGCCAGCTCCTGCTCGTTGAAGTGCCCGCTCACGGCCGCGTAATCGGCGTCGGTCACCCCGTGGGCCGGCAGCCGGGTCAGCACATCGGTCCAGGCCAGGGCGGCGCGCTCACGCGGCGTGAACAACGGCGACTCGTGCCACACGGC
Organism: uncultured Comamonadaceae bacterium; assembly: GCA_946482115.1. The sequence goes on along the minus strand of CAMLQP010000049.1, from coordinate 3,343 downwards.
GACGTGGTGCAGGCGCAGTGCACGCTCGCCATGGATCGTGGCCTCCTTCACGTGCATGTCGACGCAGAAGGCGCAGCCGTTGAGCTGCGAGGCACGCAGGGTCACGAGATCCTGCAGGCTCACCTCCAGCGAGCTTTTCTTGATGGCGAGGCCGAAGTCCAGGTATTTCCTGAACAGTTCGGGGGACTGCTTGGCGTAGTCGAGGCGTCGGGCCTGGGACATGGTGAAACTCCGGTTCGTGGCTGAATGGAAGAGACGTGGTGCACGCTCACCTTCAAGACGATCCGGCGTCGGGTTTTGTGACACGAGCCCACGCTTGGGCCAGGCGGCGCAGCTTGTCGGGGTTGCGCTGGATGTGGATGCGCGTGATGCGCCGGCCGTCGGTTTCCATGCTGTGGGCCGATTCGAGGCGTCCGTCGATGAAACGCAGCAGGCCCCATTCGCCGTTGATGCGCACCAGCTCCAGGCGCAGGGTTTCCTGCCCCAGGTCGCTGCGGCGCCAGCCGGCAAAGAACAGCTGCGCGATGCGCGCCGCCCCCGCGAGCACCCGGCCGAAGCTGGGCACCACTCCGCCGCCGTCGCTGATGAGCTCGGCGTCTTCGGCCAGCAGCGCCTGCAGGCCCGCGAAATCGCCGCGCCGGGCCGCGTCGGCAAAGCCGGCCAGCAGGCGGTGGTGCTCCTCGGGCGACACGCGGTGCCGCGCCTTCCCCTGCTGGAGCTGGGCCTTGGCGCGGTGCACGATCTGGCGGCACGCGGCCTCGCTCTTGCCCAGCGCCTGCGCCACCTCGGCGTAGTCGGCCTCGAACACCTCGCGCAGCAGGAAGGCCGCGCGCGCCTCGGGAGCCAGGCGCTCCAGCATCACCAGAAAGGCGACCGAGATGTCGTCCGCCCGCTCCAGCACCTGCTCGGGGGTGGCGGGCGATTCAGCGGCGAGCCGCGGTGCCTCCTCGCCGTCGGTCAGCCAGGGCTCGGGCAGCCAGAAGCCTACGTAGTCCGCGCGCCGCAGCCTGGCCGCCCGCAGACGGTCGATCGCCAGGCGGGTGGTGACGGCCACCAGCCAGGCCTCGGCGTTGTCCAGCCCGTCGCGGTCGGCCTCGTGCCAGCGCAGCCAGACGTCCTGCACCAGGTCCTCGGCCTCGGCCAGCGAACCCAGCATGCGATAGGCGATGCCTTGCAGCCGGGGACGCAGGCGGTTGAAAAAGTGCGTGGAGGCGTCCATGCCCGATCAGACGTTCCAGGGAAAGGGTTTGTGACAGTTCCCATGGTTACATATCCGCTTCCCGGCGGTGTCGATTTCGGGCACCCTGTTTCGTCGTCAGAACAGGAAGGCCAGCAACGGGCGTTCCAACCCACCCTTTTTCGAGGAGACATTCATGCGCGTGATGGTGATGGTGAAAGCCACCCGGGAATCCGAAGCCGGCGAGATGCCGAGCACCGAGCTGCTGGCGGCGATGGGCCGGTACAACGAAGAGCTGGTCAAGGCCGGCATCATGGTCGGCGGCGAGGGGCTGCACCCCAGCTCGCGCGGCAAGCGGGTGCTGTTTTCGGGCGCCGACCGCAGCGTGACCGACGGCCCCTTCGCCGAAACCAAGGAGCTGGTCGCAGGCTTCTGGATGTGGCAGGTGAAATCGATGGACGAGGCCGTGGAGTGGGTCAGGCGCTGCCCCAACCCGATGATGAGCGATTCCGAGATCGAGATCCGCCCGGTGTTCGAGGCCGAGGACTTCGGCGCCGAGTTCACGCCCGAGCTGCGCGCGCAGGAAGACCGCCTGCGCGCCGAGATCGAGGCGCGGCAGGCGGCCGGCTGAGGCCAGCGCCCTAGCGCATCAGCACCTTGAGCGCGTTCTGCAACCGGCGCGCCAGCGCGGCGTCGTAACCGCCAGCCAGCACGGCAGCGGTGTCCTGCGCCCAGGTCTGGGCCGGGGGCGCGTCGTGGCGGCGGGTCAGCAGCTGCAGCTGCAACAGGCGGCGCTCGCTCAGCTGCTCGGCCGGGGTGGGCACCTCGGCGGCGATTTCCAGGCGCAACATCGCCTGCGCGGCACCATCGCCGGCGGGCTTGGCCAGGGCCTGGGTCCAGGCCGCGCGGGCGGCGGCGCCCACCTTGTGGCCCAGCTCCTGGGCGGTCGGCAGTTCAGCGGCGTCGCGCTTTTCCCAGGCGGTGAGCAGGCGGGTCAGCACCTCGCCATGGGCCTGCGCGGCCAGCTTGCGCAAGGCAGCGTCGGCGCGCTCCAGCGCGTCGCGCTGGGCGCGGAAGGCGGCGTCGCCCAGGCGCGGGCCGCGCTCCGGGCGGGGGCCACGGTCCGCGCGATCGCCCCAGCGGTCGTCGCGGCGCTCGTCACGCCGGCCATCCCGGCGGTCGTCGCGCCGTCCGGCGGGGGCGGGAGCTTCGGTGCGCTTCTGGCCCGGGCGGTCGTCGCCGCGCATGGCCACCAGCTTGCGGGCAGGCTGGGCCGGCGCGGGTTTCGCGGCGGCGGCCTCGGTGTCGGCAGCGGATGCATCGGTTCCGCCGGTTTCGGCGGCCGCAGGAGCTGCTGCCGGTGTTTCGGCCGCTGGCGCGGCTTCGGCGGCGGCCTGGGCCTGGCCACGCAGCGCGGCCTGCAGCTCGGACACGGCCGCGCGGATGCGCTGGGCGTCGCCGCTGGCGTTGGCGGCATCCACGGCCTTGACGGCGTCGAGCACGCGGCGGTCGTGTTCGCTCACGGCGGCGGCAGCCTTTTCGCGTTCCTGACCCTTGCGCTGGAAAGCGGCATCGATGGGCGCGCGGAAGGCCTCCCAGAGCTTCTGTTCCTGCTTGCGGTCCAGCGGCACGGCCTGGGCCTCGGCCTGCCAGCGCTGCTGCAAGGCCTTGACGGCGTCCAGCCGCAGCGCGGGCGCGGCGCCGAGCGCCTGGGCCTCGTCGATCATGGCGCGGCGGCGCGCCAGGCTCTCGGCCTGCGCGGCCTCCAGCCGCGCATGGGCGCGGTGCATGGCGTCCTTCCACTGCGGCTGCAGTTCGGCGAACTGCTTCTCGCTCAGGTGGCCGGCGGCGCGCCAGCGTTCGGCCAGCGCATGCAGCTCGCGCTGCTGGGCCTTCCAGTCGGTGCTCTCGGCGTTGGCGGCCATCCAGGCATCGACCTCGGCGATCAGCGCCAGGCGCTGGCCCTTGTGCTGGTCGGCCTGCTCGCGCATCCTGGCCAGCCACTCCTCGACCACCTTGTGGGCCAGGTTGCAAGCTTCGTCAAAGCGTTTCCAGAGCGCGTGGTTGGGCACGCCGCCCTGGTCGGTGGCCTTCCACTGCTCGCGCAGCTGGCGCAGGGTTTCCTGCATCTTGCGGCCGCCCAGGCGCTGCTCGGGCGGCGCGGTG
>CAMLQP010000048.1 GCA_946482115.1 uncultured Comamonadaceae bacterium | reverse complement strand
CGCGGCGTGTCGACGTGGTAGGCGCCGATGTGCTGCGTGATGCCACCGGCCTCGCCGGCTGCGACCTTGGTGCGGCGGATGTAGTCCAGCAACGAGGTCTTGCCGTGATCGACGTGGCCCATGACGGTGACCACCGGCGCACGCGGCAGGGCTTCGGCCTGCTGGCCTTGCACTTCCTCTTCGGTGAACGCCTCGGGATCGTCCAGCGCGGCCTGGATGGCCTTGTGACCCAGCTCCTCGACCACGATCATGGCCGTGTCCTGGTCCAGCGACTGGTTGATGGTGACCATCTGACCCAGCTTCATGAGGTGCTTGATGACCTCGGAGGACTTGACCGCCATCTTGTGCGCCAGCTCGGCCACGGTGATGGTCTCGGGCACGTGCACCTCGAGCTGCTTGAACTCGGCCGGCGCGTTGAACGACGAGCCGTTGTCGCGGCTGTCGCGATCGCCACGGCGACCACCGCCCTTGGGGCCGGCACGCCAGTTGGAGCGGCCTGCCGAGGTGTCGCCACGGGTCTTGATTTCCTTCTTCTTGGCGGCGTCGTCCTTCCAGGTGGACGAGAGGTTCTCGCTCTTGACCTCTTTCTTGCCGCCCGGGCCGGCCGCCGGCGCGGCCGCGGCACCTGCCGCGGGCTTGGCGGCGCCGCCAGCCGGCTTGTGCAGCGTGCCCTTGATGCCGGCCTTGGCTTCCGCAGCCACCGGCTTGGGTTCTTCGGGCTTCTTGGCCACCAGCACCTTCTTGGGCGCGGCCATCATGGCGCGGATGTTGGCAGCTTCGGCCTCGGCCTTGCGGCGGCGCTCCTGCAGGTCGTTGGCGCGTTCGGCCTCGACCCGCTTTTCCTCGGCAACTTTCTGGGCCGCAGCCTTCTGCGCGGCTTCGCGCTCGGCGGCCTCGCGGGCCTTGGCGGCAGCCTGTTCCTCGGCAGCGGCATCGGCTTCGCCAGCGGCATCCACCGTCACTTCCACCTTCTGGGCGGCTTTCTCGCGCGCGGCCTGGGCGGCAGCGGCCTGGCGCTCGGCCTCGGCGGCAGCCTCGCGGGCCTCCTGCTCCTCGCGCTCGCGGCGCTTGCGGGCCAGGTCTTCCTCCTGGCGGCGCAGCAGTTCGGCCTGGCGGCTGGCCTCTTCCTCGCGGCGGGCCAGTTCGGCCTCGTCCACCACTGGCGCGGCGGGCTCGGCCACCACCTCGGCGGCCGGCGCGGGTGCCGCCACCTCGTCATCGCGCTTGATGAAGGTGCGCTTCTTGCGCACCTCGACCTGGATGGTGCGGGCGCGGCCGGTGGCGTCGGCCTGCTTGATCTCGGTGGTCGATTTCTTGACCAGGGTGATCTTCTTGCGCTCGGTGCCGGCAGTGCCATGGCTGGCCTGCAGGAAACCCAGCAGCTTGTGCTTGTCCGACTCGGACACGGCGTCCTGCTCGGAATGCTTGGCAACGCCCGCACTGGCCAGCTGCTCCAGCAGCACGGCCGTGGGTTTGTTCAGTTCAGCGGCCAATTCGGCGACGGTGGTACTGGTCATATATGGTGTTCTCCGCTCATGGCCTCCGTGATCACTGCTGCGCCTTGTCACCGGCAAACCAGTGCTCGCGCGCTTTCATGATCAGGGCCGTCGCTTCCTCCGGCGTCTGGCCGGTGATGTCCGTCAATTCGTCGGTGGCCAGGTCGGCCAGGTCGTCGCGGGTGTGCACGCCAGCCTCGGTCAGCTTGCCGATCAGCTCGGGCGTCAGGCCGCCTAGGTCGCGCAGGTTCTGCGACACCTCTTCCACGTCCTCTTCCCTGGCGATCTCCATCGTCAGCAGGGCATCCTTGGCACGGGAGCGCAGCTCGTTGACGGTGTCCTCGTCGAAGGACTCGATCTCCAGCATCTCCTGCAGCGGCACGTAGGCCACTTCCTCGAGGCTGGTGAAACCTTCCTCGATCAGGATGTCGGCGATCTCCTGGTCCACGTCCAGCTTGGCCATGAACAGCTTGCGGATGCCGTCGGCCTCTTCGGCCTGCTTCTGCGCCGACTCGTCGGCGGTCATGATGTTGATCTTCCAGCCGGTCAGCTCCGAGGCCAGGCGCACGTTCTGGCCGCCACGGCCGATGGCGATGGCCAGGTTCTCCTCGTCCACGACCACGTCCATGGCGTGGCGCTCTTCATCAACCACGATGGAGACCACGTTGGCGGGGGCCAGCGCGCCGATGACGAACTGGGCCGGGTCCTCGGACCACAGCACGATGTCCACGCGTTCGCCGGCGAGCTCGTTGGTGACGCCGTTGACGCGCGAGCCGCGCACGCCGACGCAGGTGCCGATGGGATCGACGCGCTTGTCGTGCGAGAGCACGGCAATCTTGGCGCGGCTGCCGGGGTCGCGGGCGCAGCTCTTGATCTCGAGCAGGCCCTGCTCGATCTCGGGCACTTCCTGACGGAACAGCTCGATCATGAACTCGGGCGCCGCGCGCGACAGCAGGATGGGCGCGCCACGCAGCGTCAGGTCCACCTCCATGATCATGGCGCGCACGCGGTCGCCGGTGCGGAAGTTCTCCTTGGGGATCATCTCGCCGCGCTTCAGGCGCCCCTCGACGCGACCGCTCTCGACGATCAGGTCGCCCTTGTCCAGGCGCTTGACGGTACCGACGAAGATCTTGTCGCCGCGGCTCATGAAGTCGTTGAGCAGCATCTCGCGCTCGGCGTCGCGGATCTTCTGCAGGATGACCTGCTTGGCGGCCATGGCGCCGATGCGGCCGATGGGCACGCTGTCCACCGGCTTCTCGATGTAGTCGCCGACCTCGATGTCGGCGAGTTCGTCGCGCGCGTCGGTCAGCAGCTCCTCGGCGTCGGGGTTCTGCAGGCCGGCCTCGTCGGGCACGACCAGCCAGCGGCGGAAGGTCTCGGATTCGCCGGTGTCGGGGTTGACGGCGACGCGGATGTCGACCTCGCCCTTGTAGAGCTTCTTGGTCGCCGAGGCCAGCGCGGCCTCCACAGCGCCCAGCACCACGTCGCGCTCGACGTTCTTCTCGCGCGAGATCGCATCAATCAGCATCAACAGTTCGCGATTCATTTCACCGCCACCTTTCCAATCACAGTTTTTTGTCCTTGAAGGGCCCGCAGACCCACGCCGGCCATCCGGCAGGCACATCAGCCGACGTCGGCCGCGCGCCCCTTGAAATTCACGATGGGAGCCAACCGCGCCTCGCGCAGCTCTTCCAGCGCAAAACCCAGCACCGTGAGCGGCGCAGGCTCGCGCTTCTTGCTGACCCGCTGTCCCGGCTTGCGCGGCGGCTCGTCGCTCCAGACGATCTGCCAGCCGGCCCCGTCGGCGGCGCGCTCCAGCGTGCCGCGGAATTTCTTGCGGTTGGCCGCCACGGCGACGTCGCCCGTGCCGGGGGCCGCGCCCGCGGCCGAGCCAATGGGCGCCTTGAGCGTGATGTCGATCACCTGGCCGGCGAAACGCTCGAAATCGGATTCGCGCCGCAGCGGCCGGTCGATGCCCGGCGAGCCGACTTCCAGGCGCTTGTAGTCGACGTTCTCGACTTCCAGCAGGAACTGCAGCTGGCGCGTGACTTTCTCGCAGTCCTCCACCGTGACGAACTGCTCGGCGACACCCGACTGCCACGGCAGGTCGATGGTGACGCGCAGCAACCCACCGGCAGACCGTTCCAGGTCCACCAGGTCGTAGCCCAGACCGCTGATGGTCTGCTCAACCGCGTCTTGCCATGCCATGTGTGAGTGCCGTGCCGCCTTAAAAATCTGCCAATTGCAAATTTGCCAATTGCGTTCGACCAAAAAAAATGGGCCGGTAGTAACCCGCCCATTTGGTCGTGAAGCCAACATTCTATCACCTTTCACCTTGGCACGACAAGTGCTTGAAGCCCGCCCGAGCAGGGGAAAAGGCATTCCCGTACAGTCCGTGGCAGCCCCCTAAACCCCCAAACCACCATCACCATGATCGAAGTCCACTCCTGGCCGACCCCCAACGGACACAAGGTCCACATCATGCTGGAGGAGTGCGGCCAGCGCGAAGGCCGCGACTGGCGCGCCGTCCCCGTCAACATCGGCCAGGGCGACCAGTTCAGGCCCGATTTCCTGGCCATCAGCCCCAACAACAAGATTCCGGCCCTGATCGACCCCGAGGGCCCGGACGGCAAACCCATCTCGCTGTTCGAATCCGGCGCCATCCTGGTCTACCTGGCGTCCAAGTACGGCCGGTTCATGCCCCGGGGCGACCGCCAGAAATTCGAGGTGCTGCAGTGGCTGATGTTCCAGATGGGCGGCGTTGGCCCCATGCTGGGCCAGACCCACCATTTCCGCCTCTACGCGCCCGAGAAGATCGACTACGCGATCAACCGCTACTCCAACGAGGCCAAACGCCTCTACGGCGTGATGGACAAGCGCCTGCAGTCCAGCCCCTGGATCGCGGGCAAGAGCTACAGCATCGCCGACATCGCCATTTTCCCGTGGTTGCGCAACTGGCAGGGCCAGGGCATCGATTTCGACCAGTACCCCGCGCTCAAGGCCTGGTTCGACCGGATCGCGGCGCGCCCGGCGGTCCAGCGTGGCGTGACCGTGCTGGCCAGCCTGCGCAAGCCCATCACCGACGACAAGGCACGCGACGTCCTGTTCGGCCAGCAGCAGTACCAGCGCCGCTGAGACCGCTCAGCGGTTGAACCCGCCGCTGCAGCGCAGACCGCCCCGCCCTTCGGAGCAACTGGCCTGATCCTGGCGGCGCATCAGGCTGCCATCGGGCTGGCGGTCGTAGCGGCCGCCGGCCGTGTCGGCGCACACGGTGCCCCGGCATTCCAGGCCGTCCCGGGACTGCGGCCTGGGCTGCAAGGGCGGGCGCCAGGCCGGCGGACGCACGATCAGCGTGGTGCCCGACTCGCGCTGCGCCTCCACCTGCCGGTCCACCTGCATGCGCTGCTGCTCCTGGGCCGATGCCGCGCTGGCGTGCACCGCCTCCGCCCGGCGCCGGGCGGCTTCGCGGGCCACCGGATCGTCCGAGGTCTGCGCAGCCTGGGCCTCGCGCAGCACCCGCCAGTCCTCGGCGGTGTAGCGGCCGCCCTCGCGGGAACAGGCGCGGGCACGCCGTATCTCGGCCCACAGGAAGGCCCGCTCCGCATCCTGCAGGCGCGAACTGCTGGCGCCGGTTTCCAGATTGCGGATGTCCAGCGGCGACGGACAGACCGGCGCCCCGTTGTCACCGGCCTGCGCCGGCAGCGGCAGCGCCTCGCGGTCGGTCCTGATCCGCTCGCGCAGGGCGCCGGCATCCAGCGTGTTGGCCTCCAGCTGGTCGCGGCTCAGCTCGCGTGCCCGCGCGCCGCAGGGCGCGTCAGCGTAGACGGTGCGGCCGGCGGCATCCACACATTTGTAGACCTGTGCCTGCGCCACGCCGGCGGCGCACAGCAGACCGAGGAAGAAAAGACGCAAGGGCTTCATGGTGAACCGGATCATGCGCCTGCCGCGCCGGGGCCGCAAGCGTGTGGCAGGGCGCTGAATCTGGCCTGCCCGGAGGGAATCGAACCCCCGACAACTCGCTTAGAAGGCGAGTGCTCTATCCAACTGAGCTACGGGCAGCTGTTGAGTGATCACCATCAAAAAAGGCCCTGAACGGGCCTCCTCTGATGCGTGTGATGGTCGGAGCGGCGGGATTCGAACTCGCGACCCTCTGCTCCCAAAGCAGATGCGCTACCAGGCTGCGCTACGCTCCGACTGGCCGGCATTCTACCCTGCGCGGCCGACCGGCTCCCGCGCGCTTGACGGGCGGCCATGCTACGCTGCCCGTCATGACCGCCCAGACCTACCTGCTTTACCTGGCAGCCGTCGCGCTGCTGGTGCTCACCCCCGGCCCCACCATGCTGATGTGCATGGTCAATGCCCTGCGCGTGGGCACGCTGGGGGCGCTGGCCTCGGTGGCGGGCAGCGTGACCGCCGTGCTGGGCGTGATGCTGCTCTCCGCGCTCGGGCTGGGCGCTCTGCTCGCGGCCTCGGAAACGGCCTTCCTCGCGCTCAAGCTCGCGGGCGCGGCCTACCTGGTCTGGCTGGGCATCAAGACCTTTCGCCAGCCGGGCCGGCCCTGGACCGTGCCCGAGGCATCGTCGGCCGCGCCGCGCCGGCTGTCCGCGCTGTACCTGCAAGGCTTCCTGGTGGGCGCGAGCAACCCCAAGGCCGTGCTGTTTTTCACCGCCTTTTTCCCGCAGTTCATCCAGCCGGCCGCCCCCTGGGCGCCGCAGTTCGCACTGCTGGCCGGCACCTTCATCGCCATCGAGTTCGGCGTGCTGTCGGTGTGCGCCATCGGCGCCGCCCGCCTCGCGCCCTTCATGGCCGACGGCGCGCGCATGCGCTGGTTCAACCGGGGCTGTGGCGGCCTGTTTGCGCTGATGGGCGCGTTGCTGCTGCTGTCGCGCCGGCCGGCCTGACGCCCGCCCCGCGCACCTCGATGCTCACCTCGTCGATCACCCGGCCGCGCGCATCGGTGAGCTGCACCACCTGCCGGCCTGGCCAGGGCAGCCAGCGGGCCTGGTCGCCCCGCCCGACCTCGCGGCCGCCCACGCGCCAGCGCAGGTTCGGCCCGCCTCCCTCGGCCTTCAGGCGCAGGCGCTGATGCGCGGGCGGGATGTCGGGATCCAGCGCGACGATGCTGCCCTCCACCGGCGCCACGATGCGCGTGGCCACGGCAGGCGCCGGGCCCAGCGCGTAACGCGCCTGCGCGGTGCCGGGCAGGAACCACTCCCGGCGCGGCGCCTCCAGTTCGGGGCCGAAGGCCACGTCCGCCTGCAGCAGCCCGGCCGGCGCCACCGGCGCTCGCGAAGGCTCGCGTGCATGCAGGAACTGGATCACCGCCGCCCACACCGGCGCCGCGCCGTGCGAGCCGCTGACGTCGTGCATGGGTGCACCGCTGGCATTGCCCACCCACACGCCCACCGTGTAGCGCGCCGACCAGCCCACCGCCCAGTTGTCGCGCATGTCCTTGCTGGTGCCGGTCTTCACCGCCGACCAGGAGCGCGTGGCCAGCACGCTGTCGCTGCCGAAGGTGCGGGCACGGGCCTGGTTGTCGGCCAGGATGTCGCCGACGATGAAGGCGGCGCCGGCGTCCAGTGCCTGCAGCGGCGCCGCGCGCGGATCGGCCGGCCGGCGACGCGCCGGCGTGAAGCGGCCGCCGTTGGCCAGCGCGCGGTAGGCGTTGGTCAGCTCCAGCAGGCTGGTCTCGGCGCTGCCCAGCGCCAGGCTGTAGCCGTAGTAGCCGGCTGGCTCGCGCAGCGCGATGCCCAGGGCGCGCAGCTGGCGCGCGAAGGCCTCGGGCGACACCATTACCAGCGCGCGCACCGCCGGCACGTTGAGCGAGGCGCCCAGCGCGGTGCGCACCGACACCCAGCCCTTGAAGCGGCGGTCGTAGTTCTGCGGGATGTAGAGGCCCGATGCGGTGGGAATGTGGGCGGGCGAGTCGTCCAGCAGCGAGGCGGCGGTGAGCCGGCGCTCGGCGATGGCCTGGACGTAGAGAAACGGCTTGAGCGTGGAGCCGGGCTGGCGCGGGGCCAGCACCGCGTCCACCTCGGCGGCGGCGCTCAGCTCGCCCGATGAGCCGACCCAGGCCAGCACTTCGCCGCTGGCGTTGTCCAGCACCAGCACCGCGCCGTCGTTCACCTGGCGGCCGCGCAGCTCGCGCAGGTGCTGGCGCAGCGTGGCCACCGCGAAGCGCTGCAGCGGCGCACTGAGCGTGGAGCGGACGTTGCCCGCGCCGGGCTGGATCAGCTGGCGCGCCAGGTGCGGTGCGACGCCTTCGCTGGCTTCCAGGTGGCGCTGCGACAGCACCGCGCGCACGTAGGCGGGCAGGCCGCCGCACGTTTCCTTTTCGGACCGCAGCTGGCGCAGCACGCCACAGGAGCGCTCGGCCACCTGCGCCACACTGGCGTTGGGCGCGCGCACCAGCGCCACCGCGATCGCGGCCTCGCGCTCGTCCAAGCCATGGGGCGCCTTGCCGAAAAGCGCCCGGGACAGGGCGTCGATGCCCACCAGCTCGCCGCGCCAGGGCACCAGGTTGAGGTAGGCCTCCAGGATCTGGTCCTTGCGCCACTGGCGTTCCAGCCGCTGCGCGGCCACGGCTTGGCCCAGCTTCTGCGTCATGCTGCGCCCGCCGGGGCCGGCACGCAGGTCGCCATCCAGCAGGCCGGCGAGCTGCATGGTCAGCGTCGAGGCGCCCCGGGTGCGGGTGTTCCAGAGGTTGGCCCAGGCCGCTGCCGAGACCGCGCGCCAGTCCACGCCGCTGTGCTCGTGAAAGCGCCGGTCTTCGGACAGCACCAGCGCCGTGCGCAGCGCGGGCGAGACGTCGGCCAGTTCCACCCACGGTCCGCGCCGCACGCGTGTGTCGGTGCGCAGGCGGTGCAGCGGTTCGCCGTCGCGGTCCAGCAGCCAGGCATCGGACGGCCGGTGCGCGGCACGCACCTCGGCCGGGCTGGGCAGCGCCCAGGCGCCCGTGCCCAGCGTCACGGCAAGCAGCAGGCTGGCCAGGCGTTTCACGGCGGCCCTCTCAGGGCATCGGCCACCTCGGCCAGCGTCGCGGCGCTGGCGGCGGGTAACCCCGGTTCGCGCGCGTTCACCCAGGTCACCAGCGCCGCCCGCTCGGCCGGCGTGAGCTGGCCGAACTGCGACCGCATCTGCGCGGCCTTGTCCGCATGGCGCCACCACGCGATCAGCGAGGACTGCCAATCGCCCACGTGCGCCGGCCGCGCCCCCGGGAACCGCGCCGGCACCCGCAGCAGGACCAGCGTGGCTTCGGGCGGGCCGCCGATGATGTGGTTGTGCACCATGGACATGTCCGAGGGGCGGCCCGAGAAGAACCGCTCGGCGTCGTCCCCGCAGGCGGCCAGCCCCGCTCCCAGGCCCAGACCCAGGACCAGGACCATCAGCAACGGCAGCAGCCGGCGGCGCGCGATCACCGCCCTGCTCCCACCAGCAGCGCCTCATTGGGCGACTCACCGTGCATCTCGGGCGCGTACATCGCCTCCACGCGGGTGGGCGGCAGGCCGAAGCGGCCCACGTTGTTCAGTCGCACGGTGTACTCCACCTTCGTGAGCCCCTGGGGCAGGTAGGCGTAGTAGGCGCGGAAGGCGTCGAAGCCGCGCTCCTCGAAGGCCAGCCAGCCCACGCCCGTGCGGCGCTCGCCGCGCGCGGCGATCTGCGAGTCGCGCCCCAGGCCGCTGCCCAGGATGGTGGCGCCACCCGGCAACGGGTCGCTGAGCACCACCCAGGTCATGTCGGCCGAGGCCTCCACCTCCAGGCTCACGCGCAGGACGTCGCCCCGGCTGTACTGGCCCGGCACGGCCTGTTCCACCGGCGTGACGACGCGGCGCACCCGGTAGCCGGCCGCCACCGGCGCGGTCAGCGGCACGGCGGCCGAGGCCTGCACCGTCAGCCACGGCGCGCCACTGCCGGCGTGGCTCACCTCCAGCCGTTCGCGCGCGGGCGGCCAGGGCAGCTCGGCGCTGCGTTCCTGGCCCCGCCAGTCCACCGCCGCGCCGCGGCCGGCCAGGGTGGCGCGCGTGTTGCCGGCCACGGGTGTCGATTCAAGCCGGCGCGAAAACCCCTCCAGTGCCAGACTGCCCCAGAGGTTGGCGGTGGTGGTGGACCAGGCCCCGCCCTGCTGGCGGCCGATCAGGCCATTGGCCAGGCGCGCCCACTCCTCCTTCCATGCCGGGTCTTCCAGCGACGCCGCCAGCAGCCGCGCGGCGTTGACGTCGCCGCCCTGCATCAGCCACCACCAGTGATCCTCGCGCTCGCGGCTGAACAGCAGGCGCGTGCCCTGGTAGGACAGCCTCGCACGCAGCACCTGCGTGGCCTGGGCCAGCCGCTGCTCGCGCTGCGGCACGCCCTCCAGGCGGCGCAGCACCAGCCACCAGTCGATCACCGCGTGGGTGGGCCACTGGTCGGGCGCAACGGTGAGGCTCTCCAGCAGGCGCGGCGTGGCCAGGCCGTGGCGCGACAGGGCCTCGATGGCGGCGAGCTTGCGCGGCTCCAGATCGCGCTGCGGCGACCAGTGCCGGCGCTCGGTGCGGCCTTCGACGAAGGCGGTGAGACCCTGCGCCAGCCGCGCCTTGACGTCGTCGGGCAATGCCAGCTCCGGGTGCCACTGGGCCGCCTCGTGCGACACCGCCAGCAGGTAGGCGCTCAACGTGTCGCTGCCGTGGCGCTCGTCGCCCTCGCGCGGCGGGAAATAGCCGGCCAGGCCGTCGGCGTCGAGATAAGCCGGCATCTGCGCCGCGAGCGCGCGCCAGGCTGCCGCGTCGCGCAGGCCCAGCGCGCGGCTGGCACGCTGCTCCAGGCAGGTGTAGGGGTAGCGCTCGAACCAGGCCAGCACGCCGGGCAGCCCCTCGGCCAGGCGCGGGCTCAGGTTCAGCCGGATGCCGCCGCGCTCCGGCAGCGCGCCGGCGGGCGCGGCCACGTCCACGCCGTAGGGCCCGTCCAGCCGCACCACGGTGGCCTGCTGCACCGTGACGGGCACCGCGGGCAGGACGCGCTGGCTGGCTTTCAGGGCGTCGCGCGCGCCGCCGCTGCCGCGCTCCCTGGCCTCGACCTCCCACAGGATGGCCGCCGAACGGGTGTCGGCCAGCGCGGGTGGCACCACCACCTCCCAGGCCGCCTCGCGCGCCTCGCCGGCGGGGATGTCCAGCGTCAGCGGTTTCACCTCCAGCAGCGTGGCGCGCGGTGTCACCTCCACGCTCATGGCCCGCGCGGTGGTGTTGCGCAGCGTGAAGGCGGCACGGTAGCGGTCGTCGGCGCGCACCAGCGGCGGCAGGCCGCTGATGAGCTGCAGATCCTGTGTGGTGCGCAGGGTGGCGTGGCCATTGCCGAAGTGCGACGGCCCGGCGTCGGCCACGGCCACCACGCGGAAACGCGTGAGCGCGTCGTTGAGCGGCAGCTCGATTTCGGCCCGGCCCTGCGCGTCCAACGTGATGCGCGGGTTCCAGAGCAGCAGCGTGTCCAGCAGCTCGCGCGTGGGCGCGCGGCCCCCGCCGCCACCCGCCGGCACCGCCTTGCGCCCGTAGTGGCGCCGGCCCACGATTTCCATCTGCGCGGTCGCGGTCTCCACGCCCCAGGGACGGCGCTGCAGCATGGCGGTGAGCACGTCCCAGCTGGTGTTGGGCATCAGTTCCAGCAGGGCTTCGTCCACGGCGGCCAGCGCCACCTCGGCCTGGGCGGCGGGCTTGCCATCGGGCAGGCGCACCTGGAGGCTCACCCGCGCCTTGCCGCGCACCGGGTAGTCGGCCTTGTCGGTCTTCACCTCCACCGCCAGCTTGTGGCCGGCGGTGTCCACCAGCAGTTCGGTGGCGCCCAGGCGGAAGGCGGGCTTGCTCAGGTCCACCAGCGCGGTGGGCGCGGCGTATTCGCGGCCCTCGTGCCAATACGCGTTCCACCACTCGCGCGGGGCCTTGAAGCCCCAGGTGAAGAAGGAATACCACGGCACCTCGTGCAGCCGGCCGCGCAGGGCCAGCACGCTCACGAAGACATTGGGGCCCCATTCGGGTCTGATCTTCAGGTCCACCGTAGGGTCTTGCCCATTGAGCTGCACCACCTCGGTCCAGACCACGCCCTCGCGTTCGACCGCCACCAGCGCCGTGGCGCGGCGAAACGGCATGCGCACCTGCAGGCGCGCGGTCTCGCCAGGCTGGTAGGCGCGTTTCTCGGGCAGCAGATCCATGCGGTCGTGGTTCTCGCCGCCAAACCACAGTTCACCCTGGCGCGTGACCCAGACCGTGCTGGCCGCGCGGCTGCTGCGACCGGCGTCGTCGCGGGCGCTGGCCACCAGCTCCACCTCGCCGGCCTGGTCCAGCGCCACATCGCACAGCAGCAGGCCCCGGCTGTCGCTGCGGCCGCTACAGACCGCGCCCAGGTCTTTCACCTGGGTCTGGCTGTCGTAGGCATAGAAGCCGCCCACCAGGCGTTTGCGACTGGTGGTGGTGGTGCGGGCCACGGCGCGCACCTCCAGCGGCACGCCAGCCCTGGGCTTGCCGGCCAGGTCCAGCGCCAGGGCCTGCAGCTTCATGCGCCCCCGCACCGACACCCAGCCTTCGGTCCTGATGCCGGCGAGCACCGCCGCCGGCCACAGCGGCACGGTGGAACGCAGGGTCTGGATCTCGCCGTTGGGGTCGGCGTAGCTGGCTTCGAGCTGCAGGTCCTGCGGCCGGTCGGCCCGTGGCAGGCCAGGGATGGTGAGGCGGCCTGCGCCCTGGGCGTCCAGCGTCAGCGGCAGCTTGTCGGCCACCACGCGGCTGTCGCTGGCAGCGCTGCCCTCCTCCTCGTCGTCCCCGCTGCCGGGCGTGTCCTGCGCCGGGCGCGGCGGCTCGAAGCTGAAGCCGTCGAAGCCCGGAAACGACAGCCAGCGGTTCTGCACCATCGCCGACACCCGCACCGGCAGCCGCGCCGCGCCGCCGCCGGCCACATAGGTCACCGACACGTCCAGCGGCAGTGTCTCGGCCTGCACGGCGGGCTGGCGGTCCACCGGCGCGATGCGACCCTGCAGCACCGGCAGGCGAAAGGCCTCGACCCGGAACTGGCCGCTGGGCAGCTGCTGGCCGTCGGCACCAAAAGACAGCGCCACGTCGTAAGCACCCAGGCGCGCGCCGGCCGGCGGCTTGAATTCGCTCTCGGCGCTGAGCCCGCCGGTGGCCGTGCGCCGCCACGCCAGCGGCTGGGTATAGCGCTGGCCGCTGCCCGCGTGGGTCACCACCAGGGTGTCGGGCGTGCGGGCCGGCAGTTCCAGGCCCTGGCCGGTTTCGGTGCGCAGCAGGTGCTTCATGGACACCGTCTCGCCGGCGCGCACCAGGGTGCGGTCGAACACGGTGTGGGCGCGCTGGTCGGGCTGGGGCTCCGAGCTGGCGGGCAGGTTGAAGCGCCAGGATTCGATGCCGCGTGTCCAGCCGCTCCAGGCGAAGGCCATGTCGTTCTGGCCCGCCACCTGCGCGCGTGCGCTCACGAAGTAGCCTTCAGCACCCTCGCCGCAGTGGGGCGGGTTGCTGGACAGGCCGGTGAAGCTGGCCAGCCCTTTGGCGTCGGTGGTGGCGCTGGCCAGCTCGCGGCCCCGGCAGTCGGACACCCGAACGGCCGCGCCGGGCACAGGCTGGCCCTTGTCCAGCGTGGTGACCCAGGCCACCGCATTCTCGCGGCCCAGCTTGAAGTGCACGCCCAGGTTGGTCACCAGCGCCGAACTGCGCACGTGCATCGTGCGCTGGCCGCCATGGCGCTCGTCCAGCAGGGCCTGCCCCAGCAGCACCGACGACAGCTCCATCACGTGGAAACCCGGTGGCAGCGGTATGCCCACCACCTCGAAGGGGCGCGGGTCGTCGGGGCCAGCCTGCGGCAGTTCCAGGCGGCGCGCCTGGGCCTGGCCGTCCAGCAGCGAGAGCATGCGCGGCTGCACCCAGGCCTTGTCCTGCGGCTCCAGCACGCGCGGCAACGGCCCCAGGCCATCGGCCGTGGCCTGCTGGCGTTCCACCATGAAGCGGTCGTAGCGCTCCAGCTTTCGCTGCCAGGCGATGATGTCGGCGTCGCGCTCCAGCGTCAGCGTGCGCAGCTGGCTGCGGGCGCCGCCTTCCACCCGGCGCAGCGTCACCGGCACCAGCGCCTGCCCGTCGGGTTCGGCAAAACGCTCCACCACGCCGAACGGCGAGGCCGCGAACTTGGCCAGCGGCGGCAGCACGCCGGTGCGCACCGCGAGCGGGAACTGGTCGGCGTTGGCCAGCGGCCGGCCCGAGGCGTCCTTCAGGTCGGCCGGCACCTCGAGGCTCAGCGCGGCCTGCTCCACGCCCACCGGCTTGAAGCGCACGTTGTCGACCAGGCCATCCCTGGCCACCCCGTCGTCGATCACCGGCGCCACCGCCCCGCCAGGCGACTTGAGACGCGCCTTCTCGGCCAGCGCGCGCGGCACCGGCGCGCTGAACTGCAAGGTCATCGGCCGTATGGGCAGGCAGGCCGCCTGGGCGTTCTCGCGCTCGCAGCTGAAGCTGGCGGTGAAGGGTTCGCGCACATCGAAGGTGAAACGCTTTTCCACCCGGTTGGGAATGCCTGAAGGCGTGGCCACGCCGGCGCCGAACACCACCGATACCCGCCCGCCGGGCGGCAGCCGGCGGTTGCAGGCCAGCGTCAGCACCGACAGCGGTCCCAGACCGGCCTGGCCGGCCTGGCGCTGCACGTGAGCGGCCTTCAGCAGCGCCTCGCGCTCGGCACCCACGATCAGGCGCACAGGCACGCGCTCGCCCAGGCCGTCGACCGCGCACCACACCTGCTCGCGCACGCTCAGCGGCGTGGCGGGGCCGTTG
>CAMLQP010000047.1 GCA_946482115.1 uncultured Comamonadaceae bacterium | reverse complement strand
AAGTATTGCCCACGCCGATTTCAGCTTCCCAAACCACGCCATCAATGGTTTCCAGTAAGCGCAAAAAGCGCTGGCGAACCTCCACCAGCACCTGCTCGGTGACCTCGGTGACCTCAATCAGGACACCCTGGCGGCTGATCACCCGCTCCGCCGCATCCGTCTCCGGGTGGAGTTTCAGACGCACCCAGCGATAGTCCCCATCGGCAAATCGCAACCGAAACACCGGCATGCCCGAGCGCATGGTGCCAACGTCGCCGGGATGCACAAATTCAAGCAGAGACCTGAACGATTCGATCATGCCATTCTCCACCGGTTTGCCAGGACGAATGAAATCGAGCTGAACGTCATGCTGATAGGCCCACTCATCCAACGCCTTGGAGGTGAACTCGGTACCGTTGTCCACGGTGATAGCTCTTGGCAGCTTTCGCGTCGTCATCAGCCGGTTGAACGCATTGACCACGCTGACGCCAGTCAATGCGAAATCGGCCTCCAGCAACACACTCTCGCGACTCCACTTATCGATCACGGTCAACACCCGGAACTTGCGCCCGTTGGCCAACTGGTCGTGCACAAAGTCCATGGCCCAGCACTGTGCCGGACCGGTTGGCGCCGAGGCTGGACCGCGATGCAAGCTCATGCGCTTGCGCCTTCGGCTCTTCATTCGCAGCTGCAGCCCCTCCTTGCAGTAGAGGGTGTGAACGCGGCGACGTCCCGCCTTCCACCCCTCGCGACGCAGCATGATGGTGATGCGCTCGTAGCCAAAGCGCGGGCGGCTCAGCGCGATTTCCTTGATCCGCATGCGCAAGGCTGACTGGTCGCGCGCCTGGCTGCGGTAGTACCAGGTGGCCCGCTGCACCCGAGCCAGCTCGCAGCTGTAGCGCTTGCTGATCATGAAACGCTCGTGTATCCATTGCGCCAGCTCCTTGCGCCGAGCTGGCTTCAGAGCTTTTTTTTGATGACCTCCTGCAGGATCTGCTTGTCCAGCGTCAGATCGGCCACGATGCGCTTCAGACGCGCGTTTTCCTCTGTCAACTGCCGCATCTGCCGCAACTCGCCCACCCCCAGGTTCGCGTACTTCTTCTTCCAGATGTAGAACGTGGCCTCACTGATGCCCATCTGGCGGCAGACATCTGCCACGGGTGTGCCCGCTTCTGCGTTGCGCAGGGCGTAGGCGATCTGTTCCTCGGTGAACCTCGACTTCTTCATGCTCATGCTCCTTGACCGGTCTCCCGGCCCCATATGAGCACCCTACCTCTACTTATGACCTGTGTCGAAATCGCCGACCGACGTCAAACCGTCAGGCCCCCAACTGCGGCTCACGCCGGTCCGCAGCCAGTCGCACTGCCTACAGGCCGACGGTGGAAGCGCTGCAAGCCGACATCCTTACGGCCCCGTCGCTGGACTGGTTTGTGATTCGCACGCGTGCAAAGCAGTCATGCGGCCGGGTTCAGGTCGATGCCAACGACTCCAGCTGGCGGCGCATCTCCGCCATGGCGGGCATACCCAGCAGGTCGGTGCGCGTGACGAACACCATGCGGTCCGGGGGAAAGGGTGTGGCCAGCCGTATCGGACGCACGATGCCGAGCCCGGCGTAATAGCGGACAGCACTGCTGGGTGCAATGGTGATGAAGTCGGTCTGACGGGCAATGACTGCGAAGCTGGCGTGAAAGGACGGTGACTCCACCATGGGAACAGGTGCGGGCATGCCCTGGCTCATGAATGCCATCTCAAACGCCTGACGGGTGTAAGTGGAACGTGGCGCGACGACCCAGGGCGCATCCAGCAGGTCGGCCAAGGCCACCGCGCGCCGCCGTGCCAGCGGATTCCCGGGCGCGCAGGCCAGCTCGTAGGGGTCGTCCTGCAATTGCGTGATGTCCAAGTGCCGGGCAGACTGGCCTCTGTGGTCAGGCTCAAGGCGCCCGATGATGCAATCGATTTCGCCCGCCTGCAACTGCTCCATGAGTGTGACGACCGCGCCCTCGTGCAACTGCAATCGGGGCAACTGACCGACCTTGCGCCATCGCTGGATCAGGTCAGGAAGAATGGAAATGCCAGCGAGCCGGAGAATGCCGATGCGGATCACTGGCAGATGCGGGGCGACGGACACGACCTCGGGAACGAGATCGATGGCGTGCATGGCAGGACGTACACGTTCGAGCGCACGCACACCACTTTCGGTCAGCACGCCGCCTCGGGTGTTTCGGTCCACCAGCGTGCAGCGCAACACCCTTTCCATTTCCTGCAGCAACTTGGTGGCTGATGGCTGACTGATTCCAAGGCATTCCGCAGCGGCGGTAAGCGAACCGTGTCGAGCGACCAGATCCAGAAGCCGGAGATGGCGCACGCGAAGGCGATCCAGGCGGGAGGGTGTATCCATGGTTTCAATGGTATTCAAAAATGGAATGAAGAGCTTCAAAAAACATAGTTCACAGGAAACTCGACGCGCCACACAATGAAACCGCCACGCCGTCATGCCCACGAACGGCGAAACTTGAAACCGGAGACTCCCCATGCCCACACAAGCCAACACCGCCCGTTTGCACCGGCGCCAGCTGACCCTGGCCTGTGCTGCCCTGATTGCCGGTTTGACCGGCGCCACCGCAGCCCGCGCAGACGAATCCGCCGATTACCCCAAGCGGCCCGTCCGGCTGGTGGTGAGCTATGCCGCTGGCAACGTGACCGACCTGCTGGCACGTGTGGTGGCAGAAGGCCTTGCTGCCCAATGGAAACAATCTGTCACGGTCGACAACAAGCCGGGGCAGGGCGGTAGCCTGGGGGCCCAGATCGTGGCCCGGTCCGCGCCTGATGGCTACACCCTGCTGTTCTCGGCCATGGCAGCGATGGCCGTGAATCCCCATGTCTACGCCAATGTGGGTTATGACCCGCGCCGTGACTTCGTGCCCATCGTCAACGTGGCCTTCCCGGACTTCATTCTTGTTGCCAATGCGCAATTGGGCCTGAAGTCGTGGTCTCAGCTGGTTGACTACAGCCGGCAGAACCCTGCGGCCCTGAATTACGGTACAGCCGGCAACGGGACGGTGCCGCACCTGAACATGGAGGCCATCAAGCAGCGCACCGGACTTCAGGCGCAGCACGTGCCTTACAAGGGTGCAGGCGCGGTGCTCACGGATGTGGTGGGTGGCCGCCTGCAGCTGCAGCAGGAAACCTCGGCTGTGCTGCTGCCCCAGATCAAGAGCGGCAAGGTCGTCGCTCTGGCCACCGGTCCGAAAAGACACCCGGAACTGCCCGACGTACCGTCGCTCGGCGAGGTCATTCCCGGCTATGTGCCGGTCATTCCCTGGCTGGGCATCTTTGCTCCTGCCGGTACATCGCCGCAGCTGGTCGACAAGATCCACCGCGACGTTCGCGCCTTTCTGGCACAACCCAGCGTCAAGGCACGCCTCGAAGGCTACGGCCTGAGTCTGGCAGAAGGCACTCCCCAGGATTTCGGCGCACAGTTGCGCAACGATCATGAGCGCCTGGGCAAGCTGGCTCAGCAGCTCAACCTCAAGGTGGACTGACGATGTCTGGTAAATCCCGTCCTGACACTGCGCCAGTGCGCCCGGCCCCCCTTCAAGGGGTACGGATCCTGGATCTCACGACCGTTCTCGCCGGCCCCTACAGCACATATCAACTGGCCTTGCTGGGCGCAGATGTCATCAAGCTGGAGCGGCCGGACGGGGGTGACTGGGCCCGCCAGGGAGCGCCCGTGACCCAGGCGCCCGACCTGTCGGCGCAGTTCGTGGCCCAAAACGGCGACAAGCGATCCATCGTGCTCGACCTTCAATCGGTCGAAGGGCTCGAATGTGCTCTGGCACTGGCTGAAACCTGCGACGTCGTGGTGGAAAACTTCGCCCCCGGCGTGGCTGACCGCCTGGGGATCGGTTTTGAATCGGTCCAGGCGCGCAAGCCGGACATCGTCTACTGCTCCATATCAGGCTACGGCCAGGACGGCGAGATGAGCCAACGGCCCGCCTACGATCACGTGGTACAGGCCGCCAGTGGGATCACCATGCTCACGGGCACTGCCGAAACCGCCCCGAACCGTATCGGTCCTCCGCTGATCGACTATCTGGCAGGAATCTACGGCGCTTTTTCCGTGCTGGCCGCACTGCGCGAGCGAGACCGTACGGGCATCGCACAGCGTCTGGATGTCGCCATGCTCGATACCGCGCTGGTGGCCATGGCGTCCACCGTATCAGGCCTTCAGAATGCGGGCGTGACTCCAAAAGCCAATGGCAACACCGCCGCCAGCGGAAGCCCCATGTCGGGTATTTTCCCAACCGCCCACGGCCTGTTGTCCATGACAGCGAACAATGAGCGGCAGTTCGTGCGCGCGATGCAGGTGCTAGGACTGGACGATGCGTTGACCGATCCCCGCTTTGCCACGCCACAGGCGCGTGCCGAACACGTGCAGGCCCTGCGCGGGCTGGTGGTGCAACAGTTGGCCGCCGCCAGCGCGCAGGAATGGGAAATCCGGCTCTCCGAAAGGCACGTGCCGGTGGCAAGGGTGCGAACCGTGCAGGAAATCGTCGCTGAGCCCCACATACGAGTCCGCGGCGTGCAGCAGACGGTGATAGATGCCACCAGCGGAGCCTCCTTGCAGGTGCCTTCTGTGGGCTTCAAGTGGAATGGCCAGTCGATGGGCCCTCGCCGAGGCCCGCCCCGGCTGGGAGAACACACACAGGAAATCTTGCAGACCATCAGTCACGAGGAGGCCTGAGGCCGAGAGCCGGCACACAATGCCGGCATCCGCACGCGGCTTGTCCTTCATCGAAAGGCCTGTTGTGAGCGCTGCGACCATTCGCAGCACCCCAACGAATGACCATGCCAGCCTTTGCGTGACGTCACCACCTCAAAATCCGGGGCGATTCACGAACTCGGCGACCGCCGCGTATGCGCCGGCCGCCGCCATCATTGCATGACAAAGCCGGAGTCACGGATCACCGGCCCCCATGTGTCGGTGGTGTGCTTCACACGGGTACCGAGGTCCTTGTCATCACCGTAAGTGGCCTCAAGCCCGAGGCCTTCCAGTGCTTGCCGGTAGTTGGCCGCGCCCACCACAGCCCGCGCCGCGTCTCGGTAGCGGGCCAGTACATCGGACGGGGTGCCCGCAGGGGCGAACAGGCCCATGAAGGTGCGCTCCTCAAAACCGGTAATGCCGCTTTCAGTGAAAGTCGGAACATCAGGCATCTGCGGCAGACGCTTGGGGCCAGATACTGCGATGATGCGCAGGGCGCCGGCCTTGTGGTGCGGGATGAATTCGCTGATGCCCGACAGCCCCGCCAGCACGTGGCCGCCCACCAGATCCGCCACCATGGGAGCACCGCCGCGGTACGGCACGGAAGCGGCCTTGAGGCCGAATTTCTTGACCAGCATACTGACGCCGAAGTCCGGCTGGCTCGCGGGCGCGGGTATGCCGACATTGAGCGCCTTGTTCTGCGCGGACGCCCAAGCTGCCAATTCCTGCAGGTTGCTGGCTTTGACGCTGGGATGTACGGCCAATGCCAGCGGCAGCGCCGCCACCGTGGCCACCGGCACCAGGTCCTTGGCCACGTCGTAGCCGACGTTCCGCACCGTCATCGGGATGATGGAGACCGCATGCTCGTTCGAGAGCATCAGCGTGCGGCCGTCGGCCGCGGCACGTGCCAGGGCCTGCATCGCAATCTGCCCGCCAGCACCCGGCTTGTTCTCCACCACCACGGTGCGGCCCAACGCACCCTGCATGCCGGCCGCCAGATTGCGGGCCACCGAGTCGACGTTGCCGCCCGGCGGAAAGCCCACCAGGATGCTCACCGGCGCCCCACCGGTCTGCGCCTGCAACGGCGCCACGCCGCACAGCAGGCCGGCCATCAGCAGACTCAGGGGAAGGCGGCGTATCCACTTCGAACGGTTCATGAGGTTCTCCTGTCAAACAAACATCAGTGGGAAGAATCCAGCGGGGCGCTGGGGTTGCGGGTCCAGTCCGGGTGCCACGTCAGCACCAGCTTGCCGATGTGCCGCGATGACGCCATGCGGGCATGGGCCAGGGCGGCCGCCTCCATGGCGAACACGGCATCGATGACCGGCGCCGACAGGCGCCCGGTCGCGAAAAGGGGGAACACCTCGCGCAGTAGCGTGGCGACGATGGCCGCCTTGTCGGCATCGCTGCGCGGGCGCAGCAGCGAGCCGGTCAGCACCGCGCGTTTGCGCATGAGCAGAAACAGGTCAACCGGAGCCTGCCCGCCTCCCAGGAAGGCGATCTGGACCACACGGCCACCGGTGGCCAGGCAAGCCAGATTGCGGTTCACGTAATCGCCACCCACCATGTCGAGGATCACGTCCACGCCACGGCCGCCGGTCAGGTCCAGCACTCGCGCGGCAAAGTCCTGTTCAAGGTAGTTGATGGCGCGGGCGCCCCAGCCATCCAGCACGCGGCATTTGCCCGCGCCCCCAGCGGTGGCGAGGACGGTATGGCCCAGTGCACGCGCCAGCGCGACCGTGAAGGCCCCGATCCCGCTGGTGCCGCCGTGCACCAGCAGCGACTGGCCCGGCACCAACGCGCCGAGTTCCATCACGTTGCTCCAGACCGTCATGGCAGCCTCGGGAAAGGCCGCCGCCTCAATCAGCCCCAGGCCAGGCGGCAGCGGCATGCAGTGCGCGGCCGGCACGCACACCCATTCGGCGTAGCCACCACCGGCGGTGAGGCTGCAGACCTCGCGGCCGATCCAGTTGTTCGCCACCCCTGGCCCGACGGCATCGACGGTACCGCTGACTTCCAGCCCCAGCACCGGCGACGCGCCAGGCGGTGGCGCGTAGCTGCCTTCGCGCTGGGCCAGGTCGGCCCGGTTGACGCCCGCTGCGGCCACGTGCACGCGCACCTGGCCGGCAGCGGGCTCGGGGACGGGCGCCTCCACCAGCCGCAGCACCTCGGGCGCGCCGAAGCGGTCGAAATGGATCTGGCGCATGAACTCAGGCATGGGCGGGGGAGGGCTGATCGGTGGCGATGCCGTAGAAGCCATAGGTGTCGGTGAAGCGGTTGCGCTCGAACTGGTTGAGCCAAAGGCGCATCAGCCAGCGCTTGCGGTCCGGCGCGTCCCAGTCGACGAACGAAGTACGCGAATGCAGCGTGACGTGGTTGTTGAGCCACTGGATGTCACCTGGACGGAAATCCATGGACAGACACAGCTCGCGCGAATGTGCGTAGCCATCGATCAGGTCGAGCAGGCGGCGATGGCCTTCACCTAGCGGTGGCGCCCCTTCGTAGCGCTGCGCCGACTCGATGAAGTTGCGCAGGTACATGATGGAGAGCTTGCCATTGACCCAGCCGGCGATGGACGTGACCCAGTAGGGCTGGCCGGTGACCGCGTTGCGCTCGCCCCGATGGTCGAACCACAGGGGCTGGTACAGCAGATCGATCAGATCCGGGTGGTCCCGCAACAGGGCGTTGTAGATGCTGGTGGAACTGACCACCAGACTGGCGCCGCCCGACTGGGAGGTGCGCACGCACATAAGGCCGACGATGTCGGCACCGTCGACGTGGAACGGCGCCGCGGCGTTGGTGTGATAGAAGCGCGAGTTCGCGTTGGTCTGGGGATCGGTGCCGGTGGTATCGCGCACGTGCCCGAACAGTTCGCCGCGTGCGTTCTGCACCACTGGCTGCCCCAGATGGCGCCCCAGGCCCCAATACGCCATGCTGCGCTCCTCCAGCGTCCACTCGTGCACGGGCAGCCCCCTCCAGAGTTCAAAACCGCGGCCCTCCTCCAGTTCTCGGGCCAGTCGGCGCACGCGCTGCGCCAGCGTACGCAACGGGAAATGGCTGGCGTCGATGGCCTCCAGTGGCAATCCGGTGGCCAGCGCGGTGCGCACGGCGTGGCGCAGTTCGTCGACCTCTTCGGCCTGGAGCGTGTAGCGCCAGGACGCGTCGCGTTCCATGTCTTCTCGGGTCCAGGCGCTCGCGCCCTGGAATGGCTGTCTCAATATGTCGATCATGGGTATCTCCTCTATGGGGAACGAACGGGTACCTGGCGCTGGGCGCGTCAGGCTTGGGAATCCGGTGCCAGCACGCGACCACGACCCAGAAGGCCGCGCGGATCCAGCGCCAGCTTGATGCGGCGCATCAGCGCCAGCTCTGCTGCGGGCCGGGCGCTGGCCAAGGCCTCGCGCTTGGACAGACCGATGCCGTGCTCCGCGGAAATCGAGCCGGAGGATTCGGAGGCGATCCGGTAAACCAGCGCCTCAATGGCTGGCTGCAGGTCGACCGGGGCGGCAACCAACAGATGCAGGTTGCCGTCGCCCAGGTGGCCGTAGGTCACTTTGCGCAGACCCGGCCGCACGGCCTCCAGGCCGCGCTCGATCTCGTCCAGCGTGGCAGCCAGCCGGCCGGTGGGGATGCTGACATCGAACGACAGGTATTCACCCATGGAGCGAGCCACCTCGCCCGAGGCGTCGCGCACGCTCCACAGCTCGGCCGCTTCCTTGAGCGACTGCGCCACCGCCACGTGCTCGGTGCCAATCGATTCGGCCAGTTCGGCCAGTGACTCCTCGACCCGTGAGCGGTCGCGTTGCGCGTCCGGGTCGAAGCACGACACCTCCAGCAGGACCTGGAACCCGCACTGGCCCGAGAACGGGTCGCGGCCCATGCCCAGTCTGGTGGTCACGTACGAGAAAAAGTCCCGCCACATGACTTCGAAAGCGGTGAGCGCGGGGCCGAACAGGCGCCGTGCGGCCACCAGTGACTGCAGAACCTGCTCCAGCGAGTCGCACCCGATCACGGCGGTCATGCGCTCGCGCGGCATGGGCTGCAGACGCAGGACCGCGCGGGTGACGATGCCCAGCGTGCCCTCGCTGCCGATGAACAGCTGCTTGAGGTCGTAGCCGGCGTTGTCCTTCACAACGCTGCCCAGGCGCGACACCACGGTGCCGTCGGCCAGAACGACCTCCAGGCCCAGCACGTGGGCGCGCGTCATGCCGTACTGCAGCACGCGGTTGCCGCCGGCATTGGTGGCGATGTTGCCGCCGATGTGGCAACTGCCCCGGCTGCCCAGGTCGACCGGGTAGAACAGGCCCTGCCGCTCGGCGGCCTCCTGCACGGCCTGCAGGGTCACGCCGGCCTGTACGGTCATGGTGCCGTTGAAAGCATCCACGCACTCGATGTCGCGCAGCAGTTCGGTGGACACCACCACCTCACCCGCGAGCGGCGCGCCACCGCCGACCAGGCCGCTCATGCCTCCCTGCGGCACCATGCGCACCCCCGCCCGCGACAGCCGGGCGACCACCTCGGCCAGTGCTTCGGGACTGCGTGGTCGCACCACGGGCGAGGGCTCGCCGAACGCGTCACCCCAGTCCCTGCAGTACCGCGGCCCGGCATCGCCGGCGTCCAGCACCGACACCCGATCGGACAGATCCGCCAGCAACTCCCGTACCGTCCGGCTCAGGGAAAGGGCGTCGCTCGCCGATATTTCGTCGGACAAAAGATCGGGTTTTGCTGTTTGGTTTTCCATTTGTCGGCATTTTTGTCCGACAATTTTGAATTGTCAAGGGAGGCAGTGCACTTAAAAGCTACGACCTCTTCGACACCCGGATCGATCTCTTTGTCGGACAATGCGATCTATCGCCGGAGTTATTCACTCATGACAAGTCACACCACGCCCATCGTTCCTTTCTACCAACCCCCCTTAACGGCCAAGGACCCCGGCGGCAGCGTGGTGGACTACGTGCTGACCGAGATCGCACGGCGCATCGTCGATGGGGAATACCATCCCGGGCAGCGCCTGATCGAAGCCGATCTCACCCAGGATCTGGGTGTCAGCCGGAGCTCGGTGCGCGAGGCGCTGCGCCGGCTGGAGATCAACCGCTTCATCCGCATCGAGCCCAACCGGGGCGCCACGGTGGCCACCCCAACGCGCGACGAGATCGTGGCGCAGTTCCGCATCCGCGAAGTGATCTCAGGCCTCGGTGCGCGTGCGGCAGCCGAGCGCATCGGAGAACCCGGGCATCGCGACATCGCGCGACGGCTGTTGGCCGAGATCGAAGAACAGACCGCCCAGGGGTCGGAGAAGAACCATCGCCGGGAGAACGGGCGCTTCCACCGCGCCATCAACGAGATGTCCGGCATACCGGACATCGGCGAACTGCTGGACCAGTTCAACTTTCCCATCCTGCACACCATCTACTTCCGTGATCTCAGCCACGCTCACTGGGAGCGCAACATGTCTGATCACCTGGACATCGCGCGTGCCGTGCTGCATGGTGACCCGCTTGCGGCCGAGCACTTTGCGAAACAGCACATGCACCGCATGGTCGACATTGCGGTCACTATCGCCGAGCGGCTGCAGAAGGAGGCCCGTAGCGGGGTACGCCATCAGGGGCGGGCTCCGTGAGAGCTGACATTCGCGTCTACGTGAGCACGATTCGCCCAGCACACTGCGCATGCTGAGCGGCACGAGCAGGTCAGGAAAACACTCGCGGCTGTGATGTGCCGCGAAGAACGCACCCGGCGAGCGGATCATTTCCTGGACCTGGTCATCACCCGGCTGCGAGGACGATTCATGCGGATGCCAACGGCCTCGGCGTTCGTTCAGAAGGCAGGTTCTCGCAGGATGCCCCATTCATGCCGGCGCTGGAGAGCGACGGTGGCTCGCGGCCCCGACGGCTCCATCATTGGGGCGCCAGTTTGTGGATGGCGGCCCTTCAGTGGCCTGGGCCCGCAACCCATGCAGCCAACACCCTCAAGGCGCGGGCCTGCGCCGATCAGCCGCGCACGCGCAGGATGCCCGCAAAGTAGGCCGCCAGGCCGTCACGCGCCTGCAGCGGGAGGATGTGACCCACGTATTGATCCGGGCGCACGACGACCACGCAGCCGGCGGCGCGGTCTATGCCCCGCATCTCGAAGATGTCCTCGCCGCGCTTCAGGTCGGCGCAGAAGACTTTCTCGTAATTGCACAGCCCGTAGCGGCCCACGTGCGGTCGCAGCAGCGTGGGCATGGCGGCATAGTCCAGTTCACGAAAGCCTTGCTGGAACACCGCGAGGGTGTCGATCACCGTGCCCACGTCTTCTCCCGGTGCCGTGTGGCGGCGCAACGGCGAGGCGGGATCGTGTTCCAGCCAGTGGCACAGCGTGGCGACCGCGCCGCCAGGGACGCCGGTGTCGCCGGCCGGCGCAAAGACGAACAGCCGGAAGCGCGCGTCGGCCTCGACGGCGTGGCCCAGCTGCATGGGTTTGGCGTCGGCCAGGCGGACAACGGGAGCGGAATGAAAGCGCTTGCCGATGTCGAAACCCGTGGCCAGCGCCTGGTGCGTGTGGGCGCCGGTGAGGACGCCCGGCTCGTACTGGATGGTCAGGCCGCAGGTGAACGGCAGGTTGTTGACGAATTCGCGCGCCACGCGGGGCAGGCCGTCGGTAGCGTCGTCCCCGGACCGGGCGCCCACCACGCGTGCCCACTTGTGGTCGAACTCCACCAGCCCCTTGGCGGCGGCGCGCCGCTCGCCCGAATAGCTGTGCAGCAGGGCCGGGTCGGCGCGGCCGGTCAGCACCGAAATGAGCTTCCAGCCCAGGTTGAAGGTGTCACCCATCGACACGTTCATGCCCTGCCCGGCCTTGGGGCTGTGGGTGTGGCAGGCGTCGCCGGCCAGCATCACGCGCGGCGCGCGGGTGGCCACCTGGTCTTCGGGCACGTCGTCGAACTTGTCGGTCAGCCGGTGGCCGATCTCGTAGATCGACCACCAGACCACCTCTTTCACGTCCAGCGTGAAAGGGCTGAGGATGCGGCGAGCCTTGGCGATGATGTCCTCGGCCTGCATGCCGCGGTCGGCCACGCGCTCGTGCTCTCCCAGGCTGTCCATTTCGACATACAGCCGCACCAGGTACCCGCCTTCGCGCGGCAGCACCATCAGGATGCCGTCGTCCTGCGAGCGCACGAAGGACTTCATGCGCCAGTCCGGGAAATCGGTGACGGCCAGCAGGTCGATCACGCCCCAGGCCTGGTGCGCCGCATCGCCGTGCAGCCGACCGCCGATGGCGCCGCGCACGCTGGAGCGCGCGCCATCGCACCCGATCACGTAGTTGGCGCGCACCGTCTCGGTCCGGCCTTCGTGGCCGGGCGTGGTGTGCTCCAGCGTGACGGTGACGGGATATTCGGTGGCCGCGGGGTCGACCGTCAAGGTGAGCACCTTGAGTCCGTAGTCCGGCTCCAGCCGGGTGGGCGAGTTTCGCATCACGTTGAGGAACATGTCGTGCACCCGTGCCTGGTTGATCAGCACATGGGGCATTTCGGAGCTACCCTCGGGCACGTCCTGCACGCGCGCGGCACGGACCAGGGTGGTGCCCTCACCGGGCGACCAGAAGGTGGCTTCGTTGATCCAGACCGATTCGCGCATCACCTTTTCGCCAAAGCCGAAGGCCTGGAACATTTCCATGGAGCGCACGCTGATGCCGTCGGCCTGTCCCTTTTCCATGGGGCCCAGTTTGGGTTCGACCAGCAGGGTGCGGATCTGCGGCTCCCGGGCCAGCTGGGCGGCCAGGCACAGGCCGGCCGGGCCGGAGCCGGCAATCAGCACATCCACCGTGGCCGGCAGGGGGTCGCCCGCACGGCGGTGGTTCGCCGTTGCCGGGTGCACATCGGGATCGCCGGGCTGGAAGCCATTGAGGTGGTATTGCACGGAGGGCTCCTTCGGGTGGGTTTTACGGGTGGTCGGCGCAATAAATATGTATGCATATCATATGAATGCATATTAGAATCGTCAAGCCCCCCATGAAGCGTCACCGCGAGCGGGGCGGCACGCTCTGCAACAACGGAGGTGGGGATGGAAAGAAGCGAGATGGCCGGCCACCTGATCCGCCGGCTGCATCAGCAGTCGACGCAGGTTTTCCAGGCGCGAACGCAGGCAGCGGGCTTCGAGATGACATCGGTGCAATTCGCCGCGCTCGACGCCATTGCGCAGCACCCTGCCGTTGACCAGGCCGGCCTGGCCGCCATCATCAGCTTTGACCGCGCCACCATCGGTGGCGTGATCGACCGCCTGGAGCACAAACGCCTGGTGCGCCGCGTGGTCAGCCCGCAGGACCGTCGGGCGCGGCAGTTGCACATCACACCAAACGGGCAGCAGTTGCTGGCGGCCTGCCGGCCGGTGGTCGAGGCGTTGCAGGCCGACATCCTGGCGCCGCTGTCAGTCGCGGAGCGTGCCGCCTTTCTCGCCCTGGCGCGCAAGGCACTGCTCGATGCACGACCCGACCCCTCGGGATGGCCTGCGAAGGCCTGACGCCGGTCGCGCATACACTGCGGCCATGCAACCCAAGATCGTCGTTTATTCCAAGTCCGCCTGCCCGCAGTGCGATTCGGCCAAGATGCTGCTCAAGTCGCGCGCGATGCCCTTCGAGGAGATCCGCATCGACGACGAAGCCGAGCGCCTCGCGTTCTACGAGAAGTGCGGCCCCTCGGTGCGCCAGATGCCGCAGGTCTTCATCAACGACCAGCGTGTTGGCGGTCTGGCGGGCCTGCAGGCGGCGCTGGCCCAGCTGGGGCGGTAACGCGACCGGCCTCGGGTCGGGCGGATGTGCTCAGGTCATCCCGATGGCGGGACCGTCGCCTATCCACTCCGACACGTGGCCGAACTCGAACCGGCAGCCGGTGCAAGCGTGGCGGCCGCTGGGGCGCATCGCGCCGTCCAGCCCGCGCGCCATCAGGGCCCGGTAGCTGGTGGCCGCGCAGCGGTGACAGGCGTAGCGCGGCGGGTGGCCATCGGCTCCCGCCTCGCCGCCCCGGGGTGTCAGCACATGGGGCCCACGGGACTCGATGGACAGAGGGTGTGGGTTGGTGTTGAACATGGGTTGATTGTTTGGAAGCCGAAAAGGCTTGTCCAGCACGCCACGGGGGTGTGTCGCGCCTGCCACGCCCGTCATTGCAGAATGCACTTCATCGTTCCCGTCTAAGTGCTTGATTCGCCGGGAGCCTTCGCCGCAAACGCGGGGCGTGCCGGTTCCGATGAAAAAAATCAATGCACAAACGCGCGGTTTGCAGGCTGGTTGGTCGGGCTCAGTCGATGTCGTAGACGGACACCCGGGCGGCCCAGGCCAGTGCGTTGAGCTGGCAGACCTCCTTGGTGGTCTTGGCGTTGTTGAAGGCGCCGCCCTTGCCGGTCAGCTTGCGAAGAATGGCTTTGATGCTCATGGTCACCTCTAGGGAAAACGTCACAGACGACGGAACACGCCCACGACCACCCCGATGATCTCGAGGGATTCCTGGGCCACGATGTCGGGGTAGTCGGGGTTGGCCGGCTTGAGCACCCAGCCGCCCGTGCGTGGCGCGGGAAACAGGTGCTTGACGGTCATCTCGTTGTC
>CAMLQP010000046.1 GCA_946482115.1 uncultured Comamonadaceae bacterium | reverse complement strand
ACCAACACCATTCCCCTGAGCCAGGCCGCGCAGGCCTGCTCCAAGATCCGCCAGCTCTCCGTGGCGCCGCTGATGGCCGAAACCATCGCGCGCATCGCCTCGGGCGAGTCGGTCATGAGTCTGTTCGCCGACCAGGACAACCTGTTCTGAGCGTCGAACACGTAGCCGCACCGTTTTGGTGCTTTTTGAAACGAGGCGTTCTGGTCGCGGAACCCCTCAACTGGAGTTAGACATGCAATTCGTCGCTTTTGAGCGCGCCAAGCAGGGTACGGGTGCGAGCCGCCGTCTGCGCAACACCGGCCGCGCGCCCGGTATCGTGTTCGGTGGCGCCACCGAGCCCAAGATGATCGAACTCGATCACAACGCGCTGTGGCATGCCCTGCGCAAGGAAGCCTTCCACGCTTCCATCCTCGACATGGAACTCAACGGCCAGGTCGAAAAAGTGCTGCTGCGTGACGTGCAGTACCACCCGTTCAAGCCGCTGGTCCTGCACGTGGACTTCCAGCGCGTGGACGACAAGACCCGCCTGCACAAGAAAGTGCCCCTGCACTTCGTGAATGCCGACAGCTCGCCCGCCGTCAAGCAGGACAAGTGCCTGGTCAACCCCGTGATCACCGAGATCGAGATCGAGTGCCTGGCCGTCCAGCTGCCCGAGTTCATCACCGTGGACCTGGGCAACGTGACCAAGGGCCAGACCGTGCACGCTTCCGACCTGCAACTGCCGGCCGGCGTGAAAGTCGTGACCCACGGCCGCGCCAGCATCACCCTGGCCACCGTGGTGGAGCCGGTGGAAGAAGTGGTGGCCGCTCCGGTCGCCGCTGCCGCCGACGACAAGAAAAAGGCCAAGGGCAAAAAGTAAGCTGTTGCCTTTCGCTGCTGAAGGCCCGCCCCGCGCGGGCCTTTTTCTTGTCCGGACGAGATAATTCCTCCCCATGATCAAGCTCATCGTCGGCCTGGGCAACCCCGGCCCCGAATACGAACAGACCCGTCACAACGCCGGCTTCTGGTGGGTGGAGGCGGTCGCGCGCGAACTCAAGGTGTCGCTGGCGCCCGAGAAGGGCTATTTCGGCAACGTGGCGCGCACCACGGTCAAAGGCCAGCCACTGTGGCTGCTGATGCCCATGACCTACATGAACCGCTCGGGCCAGTCGGTGGCGGCGCTGGCGCGGTTTTTCAAGGTCACGCCCGACGAGATCCTGGTGGTGCACGACGAGCTGGACCTGCCCCCGGGCGAGTGCAAGCTCAAGAAAGGCGGCGGCCACGCGGGCCACAACGGCCTGCGCGACATCCACGCCCAGCTGGGCAGCGGCGACTACTGGCGGCTGCGCATCGGCATCGGCCACCCGGGCGACAAGGCCGAGGTGGCGAACTGGGTGCTCAAGAAGCCCGCGCCCGACCAGCGCGAGGCCATCGAGGCGTCATTGACGCGCTGCCTGCTGGCCCTGCCCGACCTGCTGGCTGGCCGCATGAGCGAAGCCACCGCGCGCATCCACACCAGCAAACCGCCGCGACCCAAGCCGCCACGGCCTGCCCCTACTGCTCAGGCGGAAGGCGGCGGCGAAGCCTGAGCCCCCGTGCCCGTGGCACCTTGCAGACGCAGGTACTTCTGCATCAGCGTCTCCCGGCTTTCCACGTGCTGCGGGTTGATGGGTATGCAGGCCACGGGGCAGACCTGCACACACTGCGGCTCGTCGAAATGGCCCACGCACTCGGTGCACCTGGCGGGGTCGATCTCGTAGATCACCTCGCCCAGGTAGATGGCCTGGTTGGGGCATTCCGGTTCGCAGACATCGCAGTTGATGCACTCGTCGGTGATCATCAAGGCCATGCGCGCCCCCTTCAGCCCCCGTGCACGCGCGCCAGCGCGGCCGCCACCGGCGCACTGACCATGCCCGAGATGTCGCCACCCAGCTTGGAGATTTCACGCACCAGCGTGCCGGAAATGCACTGCAGGTCGGCCTGCGGCAGCAGGAACACGGTCTCCACCGCCGGGTGCAGCTTGCGGTTCATCGCAGCCATCTGGGCCTCGTAGTCGAAGTCGGTCAGGTTGCGGATGCCGCGCACCACCGCACAGGCATTCTGGGCGCGGCAGAAGTCCATGATCAGCCCGTCGAACGGCAGAACCCGCACGTTGGGCAGGCCAGCCAGGGCCTCGCGCGCCAGCGCCAGGCGCTCGTCCAGCGTGAACAGCGTCTTCTTGTGGTGGGCGATGGCCACCGCCAGCACGACCTCGTCGAACAGGCCGGCGGCGCGCCGCAGCACGTCCTCGTGGCCCAGGGTCAGTGGATCGTAGGTGCCGCTGCAGACGGCGATGCGCTTGTTGCTCATGGCGACAGATTATCCGCCGTGTGCAGGAGGTGGAAATGCACCTGTCCCGCCCGCCCCTGCCGGCGCAGGGACAAGCCCAGTGCTGCCAGCTCCTCCGCCGTCCAGGTGCGGGGCGCCTCGAGGTAGATGAAACCCTCTGGCGCCAGTGCGCGGCGCGCAGCGGCCAAGGCCTGCTCGAACAGCGCGGCCTGGCCGAACGGCGGATCGAGGAAGACCAAGTCCCAGCCCTCGCCCGCATGCTGCCGCAACCAGGCCACGGCATCGCCCGGCACGATCTCCAGGTTGCCGGCCTGAAGGCGCGTGGCGTTGGCGCGCAGCGTGGCCACCAGCGGCGCGGCCTGCTCGATCAGCACCACGCGTGCCGCACCGCGCGAGGCGGCTTCGAAACCCAGGGCGCCGCTGCCAGCGAAGGCGTCCACGCAACGCAATCCGGTCATGTCCTGGCCCAGCCAGTTGAACAGGGTCTCGCGCACACGGTCGGGCGTGGGGCGCAAGCCATCCTGGCGTGCCACGGCAAGCTTGCTGCGCTTCCACTGCCCGCCGATGATCCTGACCTCGCCCGGAGGCCGGGCCGCCCCCGTGCTCCCCGAGGAGACGCGAGCCTGCTGGGGGCGACCCCGTGCGGCGCTCATGGCCTGGCCCCCACCACCACGCTCACCATGCGATCGGGCTGCAGGGCGCGTTTCATCGCCGCGTGCACCTGCTCGCGCGTGAGCGCACCCACCTGCGCGGTCCAGGTGTCCAGGTAATCCAGCGGCAGGCCGTTCCAGCCCAGCGCGGCCACGTTGTCCAGCAGCTTGCGGTTGCTGTCCAGCCGCAGCGCGAAGCCCTTGATGAGAAAGTCCTTGGCGGCCTGCAGTTCGGCCTCGGTCGGCCCCTCGGCCACGTAGCGCGCCACCACATCGCGCGCGATGGCCAGGGCCTGGCCGGCCTGGTCGGGGCGCGTCTGCACGCCCACGGTGAAGGCACCCGCGTGGCGTCCCGGCGAGAAATGGCTGTAGGCCCCGTATGTCAGGCCGCGCTTTTCACGCAGCTCGGTCATCAGACGCGAACTGAAGCCGCCCCCGCCCAGGATGTGGTTGCCCACCAGCAGCGCGAGGTAGTCCGGGTCGGCACGCCGTATGCCCGGCTGGCCCAGCAGCACCTGGGCCTGGGCCGTCTCGAAAGGTATGCGCTCTTCGCGCGGCACGGCCAGCGGCGCCACCTCGGGCACCACCGGCAGCGCCCGGCAGCCGTGGCCGGCGATCGCCGCCATCAGCGTGCCCACGATGCGGTCGGCCTGGGCGCGGTCGACCGCGCCGACCAGGGTGACGTGGGCGCCGCAGGCCATCACGTGGCGGCGGTAGAAATCGCGCATGGCCGGCACGGTGATGGCGTTGAGGGTCTGTTCGGTGGATTCGCGGCCGTAGGGGTGGTCGCCGTAGACGGCGCGTGAGAAGGCCCTCCCCGCATGGGTGCCAGGCCGGGTTTCGGCCTCGCGTCTGGCAGCCAGCAGGCGCTCGCGCTCGCGCACCCAGACCGTGGCGTCGAAGGCAGGGGTCGCCATCTGCCGGGCGGCCAGCGCCACCGCGCGGGGCAGCAGCGTGGGGTCGGTCAGCGTGCGCAGCGAAAAGCCCAGGCGGTCGCCGCCCGCGCTGGCACCGAACTGCGCGCCCAGATCCAGCCAGGCTTCGTCGAGCGCGTTCTCGTCCAGCGCCGGCCCTTGCGGCCCGGCCGCCACGCCTTTGCCCAGCATCAACGCCGTGGCGCCGGCCAGCCCGGCCTGTTCGGCGGGCTCGCGGCGGCTGCCGGCGTCAAAGTCCATCAGCACGTCCAGCATGGGGATGGCGGGGCTGCTGACCAGATAGACCCGCGCGCCGCTGGCGTGTGTCCAGTGCTCAATGGGCAGTGCGGCCTGTGCCTGCAGGACCAGCGCCGCGCCCAAGGCGGCCAGGAGTCTGTGCAGCCGCTTCATGGCTGGGCCTCCGGGCGCAGCACGCCCACGGTCAGGCGCCGGTCATCAAAATGGCGGCGCGCCACATCGCGCACCTGCTCGGCGGTCACGGCCATCAGGCGCTCCATCAGCCGTTGCGGACCGTCGACCGGCAGGCCGTTGATCCAGTAGCTGCCCAGCTCGCGGGCCTGGCTCACGATGGAGTCGCGCCCGTAGACCTCGCCGGCCATCCACTGGGTCTTGACGCGCCGCAGCTCAGCTTCGTCCACGCCATCACGCGCCACGCGCGCCACCTCCGCCTTCAAGGCTTCCTCCAGCTCCTGCGGCGAAATCCCCGGCGCGGGGACGCCCGTCAGGCTGAACACGGCCGGCCCCCGACCCATGGGGCCGTAGGAGGCATCCACGCTGTCGGCCAGGCGTTTGCCGCCCTGGCCCTGCACCAGCGTGCGCCCCAGGCGGGCACCGCTGTAGCCGTCGAGCACCGCCGAGAGCACGGTCAGCGCCAGCGCGTCGGTGGTGCCGGCGGCATCCGCCTCCAGGCGCTCCAGGCGCGGCACGGCCCACGACAGCGCGACCACCGCCTGCTCGGCCCGCGCGCGGTATTCGATGCGGCGCGCGCCCTGCTGTTCGGGCTCGGCGTGCGGCTTGCGCACAGGCACCGCGCGCGCCGGGATGCGGCCGTAGTGCGTCTCGGCCCAGGCGCGCACCTGGCCCATGTCCACATCGCCCACCACCACCACGGCCGCGTTGGCGGGCACGTACCAGCGGCGGTGGAAGTCGCGCACATCGTCGGGCGTCATGGCATCCAGGTCGCTCATCCAGCCGATGATGGGCCGCCGGTACGGGTGGGCCACGTAGGTGGCGGCGTTCATCTGCTCGAACATGCGCGCGCGCGGCGACACCTCGGTGCGCTGGCGGCGCTCCTCCTTGATGACTTCGATCTCGCGCCTGAACTCGTCGTCGGGCCAGCGGTTGTTGGCGAAGCGGTCGGCCTCCAGGCGCATCACGGACTCCAGCTGGTCGGACGGCACCTGCTGGTGGTAGGCCGTGGCATCGCGCATGGTGAAGGCGTTCTCGCGACCGCCCAGGGCGGCCACCCGGCGCGAGAACTCGCCCGGCGCCAGGGTGCCAGTGCCCTTGAACATCATGTGCTCCAGCGCATGGGCCACGCCCGACGTGCCGTCCACCTCGTCCATGGAGCCGACACGCACCCACAACATGTGCACCGCCGTGGGCGCGCGGCGGTCGGGTTTGACGATGAGCGTCATGCCGTTGGACAGCACGAAGCCCTGGGCAGCCGCCTGGGCCAGAGCCAGCCAGGGCGCGAGGGCCAGCGTCAGGCCCAGTAGCAGAAATCGTTTCATAGAATGCAGTGGATTCTATTGACGGCCCCATGTTCAGTTTTTTCAAGAAAAAAGCCCCTCCCCCCGCAACGGACGCAGCGCCGACGCCGGCTCCTGCCGCCGCGGAGGCCGCCGTGCCCACGCCCGCCGCACCCGCGGTGGCAGCGCCAGGACCCGCCCGCCAGGGCTGGCTGGACCGCCTCAAGTCCGGCCTGCGCAAAACCGGCTCCGGCATCGCGGGCGTCTTCACCGGCACCCGGATCGACGAGGCGCTGTACGAAGAACTGGAAGCCGCGCTGCTGATGGCCGACACCGGCGTCAAGGCCACCCAGCACCTGCTGGAGGACCTGCGCCGTCGCGTGAAGGAAACCAAGGCCACCGATCCGCAGGCCGTCAAGAACCTGCTGACCGACGCGCTGACGCAGCTGCTGGCTCCGCTGGAAAAACCCCTGGTGATCGGAGAGCATGCGCCGACGGTCATCATGGTCGCCGGCGTCAACGGCGCGGGCAAGACCACCTCCATCGGCAAGCTCACGCGCCACCTCTCGGGCGCGGGCGCCTCGGTGCTGCTGGCCGCCGCCGACACCTTCCGCGCCGCTGCACGCGAGCAGCTCGGCGTGTGGGCCGACCGCAACCTGGTGGAGATCGTCAGCCAGGAAGGCGGCGACCCGGCCGCCGTGAGCTTCGACGCCGTCAACGCCGGCCGCGCGCGCGGGCGCGACGTGGTGCTGGTGGACACCGCTGGCCGGCTGCCCACGCAGCTGCACCTGATGGAAGAACTCAAGAAGATCAAGCGCGTGGTGCAGAAGGCCGAGGCCTCGGCGCCCCACGAAGTCTTGCTCGTCATCGATGGCAACACCGGCCAGAACGCGCTGGCCCAGGTGCGAGCCTTCGACGACGCGCTGGGCCTCACGGGGCTGGTCGTCACCAAGCTCGACGGCACCGCCAAGGGTGGCGTGCTGGCCGCGATCGCGATGGAAAAGCCGGTGCCGGTGTACTTCATCGGCGTCGGTGAAAAGCTCGAAGACCTCGAAACCTTCAGCGCGCGCGAGTTCGCGCAGGCGCTGCTCAACTGAAGGCCGCCCATGAACGTCCTGCGCCTGTCGTCCGGCCCTCTGGCGTGCGAGCTGCGCCCCGATCTCGGCGGCTGCATCGCCGGGCTGTGGTTCCAGGGCGAGCCCGTTCTGCGCTCGACACCAGCGGCCGACCTGCACTCGGCACGGCTGTCCGGCAGCTACCCGCTGGTGCCGTTTTCCAACCGCATCGGCGAGGCCACGCTGTGGTGGCAGGGCACGGGCCACCCGCTGGTGCGCAACGCCGGGGCCGAACCCCATGCCATCCACGGCGTGGGCTGGCAGCGCGAGTGGCAGGTGCTCGAAGCCGACGAGACCTTCGCGCTGCTGGCCTATGAACACCAGGCCGACGCCTCCTGGCCCTTCACCTTCGACAGCTCGCAGACCTTCCGGGTCGATCCCGAGGGGCTGTCGCTGACGCTGTCGGTCACCAACCAGTCGGACCGGCCCGCGCCGCTGGGCCTGGGATGGCACCCCTACTTCACCAAGCGCGCGGGCAGCCGCCTGCGCTTCGCCGCCAGTGGCCGCTGGGAAATGGGCGCGGACAAACTGCCCACCGGGCACCGCGCCGACACCGGCATCGACGCGCCCTGCGCCGAGCTGGACGTGGACCACTGCTACGACGGCTGGGACGGGACCGCCGTCCTGACCGACGAACGCCTGAGCGTCACCGTCAGCGCCAACCTGTCGCACCTCGTGGTGTTCACCAACGGGACCCGGGACTTCGTGGCCGTCGAGCCTGTCAGCCATGCCAACAACGCGCTCAACCTGATGAGCCAGGGCCACGGCGCCGACCGGCTGGGGGTGCGCATCCTGGCGCCGGGCCAGTCGCTCACGGCGCAGATGCGCATCGCCATCTCGGCAACCCGCTGAACCCGGCATCCATGTCGCTGATACAGCCCAGCCTTTATCTCCTGGTGGGCTTTTCCACCTATGCGGCACTGCATCACCTGCTGAACCTGCGCGCGCCGGGCGACCGCCTGCTGCATACCTACATGGTCACCCTGTGCGCCAGCGCCGCGCTGTTCGCCGTCACGCAGGCCCAGCTGATCCAGGCCACGGACCGGGACACCTTCGTCCTGGCGCTGCGCTGGAATCTGATGCTGGCCGCGCTGATCTACACGCTGGTGCCCTGGTTCATCGCCGAATTCACCGGCTGGCGGCCGCGTGCGCTGCTGTGGGGGTTCACGGTGCTGTTCGCCGGTCTCGGCGTGTCCAACCTGGTGCTGCCCTTCAGCATGCAGTACCTGCGCATCGACGCCCTGGTGACCGCGCCCCTGCCCTGGGGCGAGTCCTGGACCCGGGTGGTCGGCCAGATCAACCCCTGGTTCTCGCTCGCCACCTTGGGGCTGCTGGGCGTCACCCTGTATGCCCTGGCGGCGCTGTGGCGGCTGCGTGGCGCCGCCAATACCCGCTGGGCCCTGGGCGGCCTGCTGGCCTTCATGGCGGCGACGATGCAAGGCGTGCTGGCCCGCCAGGGCGTTCTCGATTTCATGCCCCTGGGGGTCTATGGGATGCTGGTGATGGTGCTGGGCCTGAGCGCGGCCATACAGTCGCGCTGGCGCCAGACGCAGCGCAACAACCAGACCGTGCTGGACCAGGTGCCGGCGCTGATCTACCTGCGCGATGCGCGCGGCCTGTTCCTGCTGGCCAACGAGCGCTATGCCGTCCTCAACGGCTCCACGGTCGATGAACTGCCGGGCCGGACCCTGCACGACCTGTGGCAAGGCGCGGTGGCCGAGGACCTGCTGGCCAAGGACCGGGCCGTGATCGCCAGCGGCACCACGTTGACGTTCGAGGAGGTGCTGCGCCACCGCGAAGAGGATCGCACCTACCTGACCCATCGTTTTCCACTGCGCGGATCCGACGGCTCGGTCGTCGCCGTGGGAGGCATCTCCACCGACATCACCGATCGCAAGCGCATGGAGAACGTACTGCGCGACCTGGCGCTCGGCCCCGCGACCGGCGAAGGGCATGTTCACCTGAACCACCTGGTGGAACAGCTCGCGCGCCTGTTCCGCGCCGATCATGCCTTCATTGCTCGGGTGGACCGGCACCCGACGCCGACGGCCCACACGCTGGCCCTGTACAGCCGTGGCGCGATCGCGCCCAACTTCAGCTACCCGCTGGCCGACACGCCCTGCGCCGACGTGATGGACAGCGGCACCTGCGTGCACGACGGCCATGTACAGAGCCTGTTTCCCCAGGACTCGCTGCTGCGCGAGATGGGCATAGACAGCTACATCGGCACCTCGCTGACCGACGCCCAGGGGGAGGTGATGGGACTCATGGTGGTGCTGCACCGCGAGCGCATGGCCCCCCCGCGGCTGGCCATGGACATCCTCGAGATCCTGGCTGCACGCACCGGAGCCGACATGCGCCGCGAACAGGCCGAGCGCCGCCTGCGCCGCCTGGCCCACGAAGACTACCTGACCGGCCTGTCCAGCCGATCGCGCCTGCACGAGCACCTGCAGCAGGCTCTGGCCAGCGCTCGCGCGCACCAGGGCCATGGCGCCGTGCTGATGCTGGACCTGGACCACTTCAAGACCATCAATGACGCGCTGGGACATGACATGGGCGACCAGGTGCTCTGCGAGGTGGGCCGTCGGCTGTCGCGGCTGGCGGGCGAAGGCGCGCTGGTGGCCCGGCTGGATGGTGACGGTTTCGTGATGGTGCTGCCCCCGCGTCCAGGCGTGACGGCCGAGCAGGCGCAGGAGCACGCCCATGCCCGTGCCACCGCCGCGCTGGCCGACCTGGCACGCCCGGTGCACTGCGGACCGCAGGTGCTCAACGTGGCGGCCAGCGTGGGGCTGGCCGTGTTCCCGGACGGCGACACCAGCGAGCGCGACGTGCTGCGCCGCGCCGACATGGCACTGCACCGCGCCAAGCGCAACGGTCGCAAGGGTGTGCAGGCCTACCAGGCCGACATGCTGGCATCCGCCCAGGAGCGGCTGCAGATCGAGAAAGGCCTGCACGAAGCGCTGGAGCGCGACCAGTTCCACCTGGTCTTCCAGCCCCAGGTCGACGGTCATGGGCGCCAGCTGGGCCTGGAGGCCCTGCTGCGCTGGCGGCATCCCCGGCTGGGCGTCGTGCCGCCCGATCGCTTCATCCGGGTGGCCGAGGAAACCGGCCTGATCCAGCCGATCGGTCAATGGGTGCTGCGGCAGGCCCTGAAGCAGGTGGCCGTCTGGCGCGACGCTGGCGTGGCCTATGGGCACCGGGTGTCGGTCAACGTATCGGC
This sequence comes from uncultured Comamonadaceae bacterium, assembly GCA_946482115.1. The sequence goes on along the minus strand of CAMLQP010000046.1, from coordinate 4,819 downwards.
CTGGCAGTTCGCCCGCGACGACTTCGTCGACCTGGTGCAGCAGGCGCTGGGGGCCAGTGGCGTGCCGGCCACCAGCCTCACGCTGGAGCTGACCGAAAGCGCGCTGCTCTACGACGTGCGCGCCGCCATCGAGAAACTGGCCCGTCTGCGCGCCATCGGCCTGCAGATTGCGCTCGACGATTTCGGCACCGGCTACTCCTCGCTGGCCTACCTGCGCGACCTGCCGCTTGACGAACTCAAGATCGACAAGAGCTTCGTGCACGAGCTGGACCGGGGCCGCCAGCACCCGCTGATCGGCGCCATGGTTGCCATCGGCCGCCAGATGGACCTGCGCGTGATCGCCGAGGGCGTGGAAACGGAAGAGCAGTTCCACGCGCTGGTCGATCTGGGCTGCAGCGGCTTCCAGGGCTATCGGTTCAGCCCCCCGCTGCCCGAGTCCGAACTGCTGCCCTGGCTGCGATCGCGCGCCTCCGCATAACCCCGCGCTACCCAAAGGGGTGTCGCTGTGAAAGAATCGGCGGCCTCACCCACTGGAGACACACCATGAAGAAAATGCCTGTCATCCTGGCGCTGTGCGCGCTGGGCCTGCCCGGTCTCGGTGCCCACGCGCAGGTCGAGCAAGTGAAGGTCTGGGCCGCCGCCTGCGCCAACTGCCACGGCACCGACGGCCGCGCGCAGCCCGGCATGATCCCGCTGGCGGGCCGGGGCGCCGCCGATCTCACCCGGGCCATGATGGAGTTCAAGGCCGGCACCCGCCCCGCGACCATCATGCACCAGCTCTCCAAGGGCTACAGCGACGAACAGATCCAGCAACTCGCCGCCTATTTCGCGGCCCAGAAACCCTGAGGAGCGCCCCATGAAACGTCGTCAACTCGTTCAAACGATGGGCGCGGGTGCCGCGCTGGGCACGCTGGGCCTGCTGGGTGGCTGCGCCACCCCCATGACGGGCGCGGGTCCGCGCGTGGTCGTCGTCGGCGGCGGCTACGGTGGCGCCACCGCGGCCAAGTACCTGCGCATGTGGTCGGAGGGCAAGATCCAGGTCACGCTGGTGGAGCCCAACGCCGCCTTCGTCTCCTGCCCCATCTCCAATCTGGTGCTGGGCGGCAGCAAGACCATGGCCGACATCACCACGCCCTACGACGCGCTGGAAAGGCGCCATGGCGTGAAGGTCGTGCGCGACATGGCCGCCAGCATCGATGCCGACAAGCGCGTCGTCAAGCTGGCCGGCGGAGCCGAGCTGCCCTATGACCGCCTGATCCTCTCGCCCGGCGTGGACTTCATGTGGGAGACCCTGCCCGGCATGGCCAGCCAGGCCGCCAAGGACAAGGTGCTGCACGCCTGGAAGGCCGGCTCGCAGACCGCCGCGCTGCGCCGCCAGCTCGAAGCCATGCCCAACGGCGGCGTTTACGCGATGAGCATCCCGCTCGCGCCCTACCGCTGCCCGCCCGGCCCCTACGAGCGCGCCTGCCAGATCGCGCACTACTTCAAGCAGGCCAAGCCGCGCAGCAAGGTGCTGCTGCTCGACGCCAACGACGACGTCACCTCCAAGGGCCCGCTGTTCAAGAAGGCCTGGACCGACCGCTACGCCGGCATCATCGAATACCGGCCCAAGCACCGCGTGACCGACGTGGACGCGGCCACCAACACGCTCAAGTTCGAGTTCGAGAACGACCTCAAGGCCGACGTGCTGAACGTGGTGCCCAGCATGCGCGCGGGCGACATCGCCGCCAACGCGGGCCTGGCCACCGCCAACAGGCGCTGGTGCGAGGTGGACTTCCTGACCTTCGAAAGCAAGGCTGCGAAGAACATCCACGTGCTGGGTGACGCGATCCAGATCGCGCCGGGCATGCCCAAGTCGGGCCACATGGCCAACCAGCACGGCAAGACCTGCGCGGCCGCGGTGCTGGCGCTGCTGATGGGCAAGGAGCCTCTCCAGCAGCCGCTGTACGCCAACACCTGCTACAGCTTCGTCTCCGACAAAGAGGTGGTGCACGTGGCCAGCGTGCACCGCTACGACGCGGCACAGAAGACCATGGTCACGGTGCAGGGCTCGGGCGGGGTTTCCAGCGCGGCCAGCGAACTCGAAGGCGCCTACGCCATGGGCTGGGCCCGCAACATCTGGGCCGATATGTTGGGGTAACCCCCCGCGCCGCGCCTGGCGGCGCGTCACCCAAAAAGGGGGGGCAACGCAAGCGGACCGTCCTGAGCGTGTCGAAGGGCGGCTCCGCCGCGTTCCCGGTTCAGGTGGCGGCACTCGGTGTGATGCGCACCTGCTCGATGCGGCGGCCTTCGAGCTCGGTCACCTCGAAGCACCAGCCCGCCACCTCCACCCGATCGCCCACGGCCAGCAGTTCGCCGGCCTCGGTCTGCATCAGGCCCGCCACGGTGTTGTAGCGGCCCCTGTCCTCGTCGGGCAGCTCCTTGATGTCCAGGCGGGCCTTGAGCTCGGCCACCGGCATGGCGCCGTCCACGCGCCAGCTGCCATCGTCCTGCGGCGTGGCCCAGGCATCCACCGGCATCTGCGGCGACAGCTCGCCCGTGATCGCCTCCAGCATGTCCAGCGGCGTCAGGATGCCCTGCACCACGCCGTACTCGTCCACCACGAACACCATGCGCGTGGCGCGCGCGCGGAACTGCTCCAGCAGCTCCATGCCGCTGAGCGTCTCGGGCACGAACACGGCCGGCTCCGCGAACGCCTGCAGGCCGCCGGTCTGGCCATCGGCCTGCAGGGTCAGCAGACGCGGCAGGTGCACGACCCCGATCACGTCGTCCAGGCCGCCGCGGCACACCGGGTACCACGAGTGCGCGCCGGCCGTTGCGCGGCGCACCGCCTCGTCCAGCGGCTCGTCGGCGTCCAGCCAGGCCACGTCGGAGCGCGGCACCATGATGGAGGTCAGCTGCCGGTCGTCCAGCTGGAACACGTTGCGCACCATCTGGTGCTCGTGCGCCTCGATGATGCCGGCGTCCACGCCCTCCTCCAGGCTGGCGTTGATCTCCTCTTCGGTCACCTGCTGGTTGTCACCGCCCTTGAAGGGCAGCAGGGCCAGCACCGCATGGGTGGTGAGGGACAGCAGGCTCACGAAGGGCCGGGCGATGCGCGCCACCCAGGCCATGGGCCGCGACACCCAGCGCGACACCTGCTCGGGGTACATCTGGCCGATGCGCTTGGGCACCAGTTCGCCGAACACGATGGTGACGAAGGTGATGATCACCACCACGATCGCGGTGGCCGTGATGTCGGCCGTTCCGGCAGGCAATCCCCAGCCAGTCAGCCGGTCGGCCAGGGGGCCGCTGAACGCGGCCTCGCCGACGATGCCGTTGAGCATGCCGATGGAGGTGATGCCGACCTGGATGGACGACAGGAACTGGGTCGGGTTGTCGAGCAGCTGCAGGGCGGTTTGCGCGCCCTTGTCGCCCGATTCGGCCAGCGCCAGCAGGCGGGCCTTGCGGCTGGAAGCCAGGGCCAGCTCCGACATGGCGAAGGCCCCGTTGAGCACCGTCAGGAAGACGATCAGAAGGATGTCCATAATTTGCGAATGTCACTGTACCTGATTGGAGATGTGCAAGGCTGCGACGCCGCCCTGGGGCGGCTGCTGGCGCACATCGGTTTTTCGCCCAGCCGCGACCGCCTCGTCGTGCTGGGCGACCTGGTGAACCGGGGGCCCGACTCGCTGGCCGTGCTGCGGCGCCTGCGCGCGCTCGACGGCGCGGCCGAGGCCTTGCTGGGCAACCACGACCTGCACCTGCTGGCGCTGGCACACGGCATACGCCCCGCGCACCGGCACGACACGCTGGCGCCGCTGCTGGCCGCGCCCGACCGCGGCACACTGCTGCACTGGCTCACGTGGCGCCCGCTGGCACTGGTGCAAGAGGGCTGGCTGCTGGTGCATGCGGGCGTGCTGCCGCAGTGGGATGCGGACCAGGTGCTCGCGCTCGCGGCCGAGGTGGAAGACGCGCTGCGCGCCGATCCGCCGGCCTTTCTGGCCCGCATGTACGGCAACCAGCCCGACCGCTGGCACGACGACCTGCGGGGCCCGGACCGCTGGCGCGTGGTGGTGAACGCGCTCACGCGGCTGCGCTTTTGCAGCACCGACGGCACGATGGAATTCGCGACCAAGGATGGCGCCGGAGCGGCACCGCCGGGCTTCATGCCCTGGTTCGAGGTGCCGGGCAGGCGCAGCCTGGCCGGCCGGGTGGCGTTCGGGCATTGGTCCACGCTGGGGCTGCTGCAGCGCCCCGGCCTGCTGGCGCTGGACACGGGCTGCGTGTGGGGCGGCTGCCTCAGTGCGGCGCGTCTGGGTGCCGACGGAGAAGTGGCAGAAGTGCTGAAGGTCGAATGTCCTCAGGAACAGGTGCCGGGCTGACAGCCGGCCCTCATCCCACCGCCTTGAACAGCGCGGCGACCTTCTTCTTGGTCTTGATGTTGGGCGACACGCTGCGCAGCGGCTTGTCGGCCCCTTCCCACGCGGCCTTGGCGCCTTCGGCGGCCAGGCTGGGTTCGTAGGGCTTGTCGAAGAACGGGTCGGCCGGCACGCGGGCCGGGCGCGGCACGCGCGGGGGCCGGGGCGCATCGTCGCGCGATTCCGACGCCTCTTTCCAGACGCGCTGGCCGTCGTTGAAGCGGCCGCCGCGCGGCGCGTTGTCCGCCTCCAGCGCCACGAACTCGGCCTTCTTGCCGATCAGCTTCTCGATGTCGCCCAGCAGCCGCGCGTCGCGTGCGGTGACAAAGGACACCGCGAGGCCGGAGGCACCGGCGCGGCCGGTGCGGCCGATGCGGTGGACATAGTCCTCGGCATTGAAGGGGATGTCGAAGTTGAAA
>CAMLQP010000045.1 GCA_946482115.1 uncultured Comamonadaceae bacterium | reverse complement strand
GGGCCTGGTGGTGCTGGGCAACAGCAGCATGTACGTGGTGTCGGTGGTGCTGCCGGCGGTGCAGGCCGAGTTTGGCGTGGGGCGGGCGGATGCGTCCATGCCTTACACGCTGATGATGGTGTGCCTGGGCCTGGGCGGCCTGTGGACGGGGCGGCTGGCGGACCGGCACGGGCTGACGCCGGTGCTGTGGGTGGGCGCGCTGGCGGTGTGTGGCGGTTTTGTGTGGGCGGGGCTGTCGGGCGGCATCTGGGCCTTCGGGCTGGCGCACGGGCTGATGGGGCTGATCGGCAGTTCGGCCACGTTTGCGCCGCTGATGGCGGACACCGCGCTGTGGTGGAACCGGCGGCGCGGCATTGCGGTGGCGATCTGCGCCAGCGGCAACTACATCGCGGGCGCGCTGTGGCCGCCCATCGTGCAGCATGGCATAGAGACGATTGGCTGGCGCCAGACCTATATCTATATGGGGCTGGTGTGCGGGCTGGGCATGCTGGTGCTGTCGCTGTACATGCGGCAGCGCCCGCCGCTGGTGTCGGCGGCGCCGGCCAGCGCCAAGGCCCATGCTCCAGCGCTGGACCCTGCCCGCCCGTTCGGGCTGAAGCCGTCGCACGCGCAGTTTCTGCTGTGCCTGGCGGGCGTGGCGTGCTGCGTGGCGATGTCCATGCCGCAGGTGCACATCGTGGCCTATTGCACCGACCTGGGCTTTGGCGCCGCGCGCGGGGCCGAGATGCTGTCGCTGATGCTGGCCTGCGGCATCGTGAGCCGGCTGGTGTTCGGCGTGATCTCGGACCGCATCGGCGGCGTGCGCACGCTGCTGCTGGGCTCGGCACTGCAGGGCATCGCGCTGCTGCTGTTCCTGCCATTCGACGGGCTGGTGCCGCTTTATGTCATATCGGCGCTCTTTGGCCTGTTTCAGGGCGGCATCGTGCCGTCTTATGCCATCATCGTGCGCGAGCACTTTGCCCCGGCCGAGGCCGGCGTGCGGGTGGGCGCGGTCATCATGGCCACGCTGCTGGGCATGGCGCTGGGGGGCTGGATGTCGGGCTGGGTGTTCGACCTGACGGGCAGCTACGACGCGGCTTTTGTCAATGGCATCGCCTGGAACCTGCTGAACTTTTCCATCGTGGGCTGGCTGTACTGGCGCCTGCGCGGCGGCGGCGCCCGCCCCGCCGCCACGGCCAGCGCCTGAACCCACCCCCACAACCTGGAGACACCGCATGAAAGCCGCCTTCTACGAACGCCTGGGCCCCGCCGCCGATGTGCTGCAGCTGGGCGAACTGCCTACCCCGCAGCCGGGCCCCGGCGAGGTGCGGGTGCGCGTGCGCTGGTCGGGCGTTAACCCGTCGGACGTCAAATCCCGGCTGGGCCTGCGCACTGGCGTGATGCCGTTTCCCCGCGTCATTCCGCACAGCGACGGCATGGGCGTGATCGACGCCGTGGGCGACGGCGTGCCCGCCGCGCGCGTGGGCGAGCGGGTGTGGACCTGGAACGCCGCCTGGGGCCGGCCCCACGGCACGGCTTGCGAGCAGGTGTGCCTGCCGCAGGCCCAGGCGGTGCCGCTGCCCGATGCCGCGCCCGACGAGGCCGGCGCCTGCCTGGGCATACCGGCGCTGACGGCCCTGCACGCCGTGATCCGGGACGGCGGCGTGGCCGGCAAGACGGTGCTGGTGGCTGGCGGCGCGGGTGCGGTGGGCCACTACGCGGTGCAGATGGCCAGCCAGCTGGGCGCGGCGCGTGTCATCGCCACGGCCAGCACGCCCGAGAAGGCCGCGCTGGCGCGCGAAGCCGGCGCCGACGACGTGGTGCGCTACCGCGACGAGCCGCTGGCCGCGCGCGTGGCCGAGCTGACCCGGGGTCAGGGCGTGGACCGCGTGATCGAGCTGGACCTGGGCGTGAACGCCGCCGCCGACCTGGAGCTGCTGCGGCCCGGCGGCGAGTGCGTGGTGTACGGCAGCAGCGCGTCGCCGCTGCAGCTGCCCTTCTTCCCGCTGATCGCCAAGAACCTGCAGCTCAAGTTCTTCATCGTCTACCACCTGTCGCCGGCAGACCGGGCGCAGGCCGTGGACACGCTGACCCGCATGCTGGCGCGCGGCACGCTGCGCCACAACATCGCGGCACGCCTGCCGCTGGCCGAGATCGCCGCCGCCCACGCCCTGGTGGAGCGCGGCGCCGCCACCGGCAACGTGGTGCTGTCGACCGGCTGACGCCCCGGGCTCACGCCCCGGCGTGGCGCTGCCGCAGCACGCGGTGCAGGATCTTGCCGGTGGCGGTGCGCGGCATGTCGGCGTCGTCGACAAAGACCACCTCGGCCGGGCACTTGAAGCCGGCCAGGCGCTGGCGGCACCAGTCGCGCATCTCGTCGACGCTGGCGCTCTGGCCCTGGTGCAGCACGATCACGGCCTTGGCGGTCTCGCCCCACTTCTCGTGCGGCACGCCGATGACGGCGACGTCGCGCACCTTGGGGTGCTGGCCCAGCACGCCCTCCACCTCGGAGGGGTACACGTTCTCGCCGCCGCTGATGATCATGTTGCTCTTGCGGTCCACCAGCCAGATGTAGCCGTCGGCGTCGCGCCGCGCCATGTCGCCCACCGAGCACCACAGGCCGTCGAAGGCCTCGGCGGTCTTCTCGGGGTTCTTCCAGTAGCCGTGGAACACGTAGGCGGTGCGCGAGAAGAGCTCGCCCACCTCGCCGTCGGGCACCTCGTTGCGGTCTTCGTCGAGCAGGCGGATGGCGCCGCTGCCGGCCCACTCGCGGCCGACCGAGCCGAGCTTGGTGAGCTGCTCGCCGGGCCGCAGCAGCGTGACCCAGCCGGCCTCGGTGGAGCCGTAGAGCTCGTACAGGCGGCCGTTGGGAAACAGCTCCAGGATGCCGCGCTTGGTGTCCTGCCGCGCGGGCGCGGACGAGATCATGAGCTTGTCCACGGCGCCGAGGTCATGGCGGCGCTTCACCGCGTCGGGCAGGGCCAGCATCATGATGTAGTGCGTGGGCACCAGCGAGGTGAAGGTCACCCTGTCCTCGGCCAGCGTGCGCAGCAGGGCTTCGGGGTCGAAGCTGCGGCGGTCCTCCACGATGATGGTGCCGCCCATGTGGATGAAGGTGGTGCCGAAGTACAGCGAGTTGGCGTGGCACAGGGGCATCACCAGCAGCGCGGTGTCGTCGCGGCCGAAACCCATCTCCAGCGCGGTGGCCAGGGCGATCAATGTGCTGCCGCCGTGCCGGCGGATCGCGCCCTTGGGCCGGCCGGTGGTGCCCGAGGTGTACATCAGCGCGCACATGTCGTCCGGGCCCACGGGCCCGAACGCGAACGACGGGTCGGCGCCCTGCACCAGGTCTTCGTAGGCCGTCCAGCCGTCGGGCGCGCCGTCGCCCAGGGCGATGCAGCGCCCCGGCGGCAGGGCCAGCTCGGCGCGCACGCCGTCCACGGTGGCGCAGAACTCGCTGCCCGCGACCACCGCCCCCACCTCGGCGTGGCCCAGGATGTAGGCGATCTCCGGCCCGGTGAGTCGGAAGTTCAGCGGCACCGCCACCAGCCCGGCGCGCGCCAGGCCCACGTACAGCTCCATCCACTCCAGGCAGTTGTAGGCCAGCACGCCCACGCGGTCGCCGTGCGCCAGGCCCAGGCCGCGCAGGCCCGCGCCCAGGCGCGAGGCGCGCTCGTCCCACTGCGCGTAGCTGAGCCGCCGGCGCGAATCGCGCACGGCCAGCTTGTGGGGGGTGAGCCGCGCGTGGGTGGCGACGGCGTCGGCAATGGTGAGCAGCTGGCCCATGTCGGTCTCCTGGTGGAAAGGAAAAAAACTTGCGTTAACCGAATTCTGAATTCAGAATACAGTTGTCGTCAAGTCACCCAGGAGACCCTCATGGCCCCACCGCCCATCGGCGAACAGTCCGCCGCCGCCGTCATCGCCCGCTTCCTCAAGGCCCGTGGCGTGCGCCGCGTCTACGCCCTGTGCGGCGGGCACATCATGCCGATCTGGATGCGGCTGGACGCCGAGGGCATCCGCATCGTGGACGTGCGCGACGAGCGCGCCGCCGTCTACATGGCGCACGCCGAGGCGCAGCTGACCGGCGGCCTGGGCGTGGCGCTGGTCACGGCGGGGCCGGGCGTCACCAACGCCATGACCGGCATCGCCAACGCCCACGTGGCACGCGCGCCGGTGCTGGTGCTCTCGGGCCTGCCGCCGGCCGCGCAGGAGAACCGGGGCGCGCTGCAGGACATCGTGCACACCGACCTGGTGCGCAGCCTCACCCGCTACGCCCGCACCGTGCGCCACCCCGACCTGGTGCCGCAGGAGCTGGCCGAGGCCGCCGCCCGCGCCCTGGGCGAAGGCGGCGAGCCCGGCCCGGCCTACCTCGACTTCCCGGTGGACACACTTCGCGCCGACGTGGCGCGGGCCGTGCAGCTGCCCGAGGTCTTCAGCCCGCCCGCCCGCCGGCCCCAGCCGCCGCACCCGGACGCGGTGAAGGCCGCCGTGGCGGCCATCTGGTCGGCCAGGCGACCGCTGTTCATCTCGGGCCGGGGCGCGCGCGGCGCCGGCCCGGCGCTGGCTGCCCTGCTGGAGCGCACCGGCGCGGCCTACCTGGATACCGGCGAAAGCCGCGGCCTGGTCAGCGACGACCACCCCAGCGTGGTGGCGGCCATGCGCGGCACGGTGATGGGCCAGGCCGACCTCGTCGTCACGGTCGGGCGGCGGCTGGATTTCCAGCTGGCCTACGGCTCGCCCGCCGTGTTCGGCGAAGCCGGGTTCGTGCGCATCGCCGACTGCGCGGCCGAGCTGCGCGACAACCGGCGCGGCGCGGTGGAGCTGCACGCCGACCCCGCGCTGGCGCTGCAGGCCATCCTGGACGCCGCCCCCGCGCGCGCCAGCGCCGCCGACGGCGCCTGGCTGGCCAGCCTGCGCGAGCAGCACCTGAAACGCTCCGCCAAACTGGCGCAGTCCATGCAGGACGCGCCCCCCGGCAGCGACGGCCGCATGCACCCCAACCGGGTGCTGGCCGCGCTGCGCGACGCGCTGCCGCCGGACGCGGTGGTGGTGGCCGACGGCGGCGATTTCCTCAGCTTCGCGCGGGTGGGCCTGCCGGCCACCAGCTACCTGGACCCCGGCTCGCTGGGCTGCATCGGCGTCGGCACGCCGTTCGGCATCGCGGCCAGCCTGGCCTGCCCGGGCCGCACCGTGGTCGTCGCCACCGGCGACGGCGCCTTCGGCTTCAACGCCATGGAGATCGACACCGCCGTGCGCCACCAGGCGCCGGTGCTGGTGGTGGTGGCCAACAACGGCTCGTGGGCCATCGAGGTGCGCGACCAGCAGGAAACCCACGGCCGGGTGGTGGGCACGCACCTGCAGTTCGCCGACCACGCGGCCATGGCGCGCGCCTTCGGCATGCACGCCGAGCGCGTGGACGCGCCCGAGGAGCTGCCGGACGCCCTCCAGCGCGCGCTGGCCGAGCTGCGCGCCGGCCGCCCCGCCCTGCTGGACGTGATCGTGACGCCCGAGGCGGCGTCGTCCGACGCCAGGTCCGGCCTGGCCTGGGTGCCCGACCTGCAGGCCCTGGGCGCCTGGGACGAGGCCGAGCGCGGCTGGCGGGCGCGCTAGCATTGCACCCATGAAGACACTGCAAGCCGCTCCCAGCCTGGTGGAACAGGTGCACGAGGCGATCCTCTCGGAGATCGCCTCGGGCCGCCTGCCACCCGGCGCGCGCATCATCCAGGAGCAGCTGGCGCAGGAGCTGGGCGTCTCGCGCCAGCCCGTGCAGCAGGCGCTCACGCTGCTGCGCAAGGAAGGCGTGCTGTCCGACGCCCCCGGGCGCGGCCTGCAGGTGGCGCCGCTGGACCTGGACCACGTGCGCCACATGTACGAGGTGCGCGCCGTGATCGAAGGCCTGGCCTTTCGCATGGCGGCCGAGCGCAGCGCCGCCGAGGCCGCCGCGCGCGGCCCGACGCTGATACGCGCCGGCCGCAAGGCGGTGGCCGCCCGGTCGTTCGGCGCCATGATCGCGGCCGACATGGCCTTTCACGACTTCATCTACGCGCTGTCGGGCAACCCGCTGGTGGCGCCGTCCATGGAAACCCACTGGACCCAGACCCAGCGCGTGATGGGCGAGGTGCTGATGCGCGACGACAAGCCACGCGACATCTGGGACCAGCACGAGGCCCTGCTGGACGCGGTGGCCGCCGGCGACGGCGAACGCGCCGAACGGCTGGCGCGCCGGCACATCCTCGACGCCGCCGATTTCATGATCCAGCGCCTGCGGGCCGAACAGGACGCGGCATGAACCCGCACTTCCAGCCCGTCGCCCTGCACCACGCCAGCCGCCTGATCAACCACGGCCCCACGGTGCTCGTCACCAGCGCGTACGGCGGCCGGCGCAACGTGATGGCCGCCGCCTGGTCCATGCCGGTGGAGTTCACACCGCCGCGCATCGCGGTGGTGATCGACAAGCACACCTTCACGCGCGGGCTGGTCGAGGCCGGCGGCGGCTTCGCGCTGTGCCTGCCCACGCCCGCGCTGCTGGACCTGACGCACGAGGTGGGGCAGCACAGCGGGCGCGACGGCGACAAGTTCGCCCGCCACGGCCTCGAGGCCCGCCCGGGGCCGGTGCTGGGCATGCCCGTCATCGAGGCCGGCTGCGCGGCCTGGCTGGAGTGCCGGCGCATCCCCGAGCCGCATGCCGAAGCGGCCTACGACACCTGTTTCGCGGAAGTGGTGGCGGCCGCCGCCGATTCGCGGGTGTTCGCCAACGGCCACTGGCTGTTCGGCGACGACAACACCGCGCTGCAGACCATCCACCACCTGGGCGGCGGCCACTTCGTGCGCGCGCAGGGCGCCCGCCGCGCCCGCCCGGTCTGAAGGCTCAGCGCGCCGGGCGCCGGAACGCCTGGCGGGCCCGCTGCGCCTCAGCCCGGGTCACGCAGTCCGTGGCATGGTCGTTCACCAGCCCCATGGCCTGCATGAAGGCGTAGACCGTGGTCGGCCCCACGAACTTCCAGCCGCGCTGCTTGAGGTCCTTGGACAGGGCGACCGAGGCCGCCGAGGTCGACACCGTCTGCGGCTCGGCGAGGCCGGCGGCGTCGGGCTCGTGGCGCCAGAAGTAGGCCGCCAGCGAACCCTCCTGCGCTTCCATCGCCACCGCCATGCGGGCGTTGTGTATCACCGCCTCGATCTTGCCCCGGTGGCGCACGATGCCGCTGTCGGCCAGCAGGCGCTCCACATCGCGCTCGCCGAAGCGGGCCACGCGGTGGAAATCGAAACCGTGGAAGGCGGCGCGGAAGTTCTCGCGCTTGGCGAGGATGGTGCGCCAGCTCAGACCCGACTGGAAGCCTTCGAGGCAGATCTTCTCGAACAGGCGCCGGTCGTCCGCCACCGGAAAGCCCCATTCGGTGTCGTGGTACGGGAAGAACTCGGGCGCGGCGGCGCACCAGCGGCAGCGCGGCCGGCCGTCGGGGCCGGGAATGGTGGTGTTCATCGTCGGTCTCCTGCCGTGGCGCGTGTCCTGCCGTGGCGCGGGTGTGGCGCGGCCATCACAGCGCCAGCGTCATGAACACGCTGTTGGGGTCGTCCGCGTAGCCTTCGAACGGCCCGCAGCCGACGAAACCGAAGCTGGCGTAGAGCCGCCGCGCGGGCTCGAAGCCGGGCTGCGAGCCGGTTTCCAGGCTCAGGCGCGCGTAGCCGCGCCGGCGGGCTTCTTCGATGATGTGCGCGAGCACCGCCTTGGCCGCGCCGCTGCGGCGGTGGGTGCCGACGGTGCGCATGGACTTGACCTCGCCGTGCGTGGCCGACAGCCGCTTGAGCGCGCCGCAGCCCAGCAGTTCGTTGGCGCCGCTCCACACGGTCCAGAAGCTCACGTCGGGCTGGCGCAGCCGCTCCACGTCGAGCGCGTGCACGCTCTCGGGCGGCGACAGCTCGTGCATGTGGCGCAGGTGCTCTTCCAGCAGCGCGCGGATGGCGGGGCCGGTGAGGTCGTCGGGGCGGATGGTCAGGGCGTCGGGGCGGCTCATGGCCGGCATCGTAACGGCTGTGGAACAATCGGGCGCCATGCAACTTGCCACCTGGAACGTCAACTCCCTCAACGTGCGCCTGCCCCAGGTGCTGGACTGGCTGCGCGCACGGCCGGTGGACGTGCTGGCGCTGCAGGAGCTCAAGCTCACCGACGACAAGTTCCCGCACGACGCCTTTGCCGAGCTGGGCTACCAGGCCCAGGTGTTCGGCCAGAAGACCTACAACGGCGTGGCGCTGCTCACGCGCGCGCCGGCGGCCGAGGTGGTGAGGAACATCCCCGGCTTCGACGACGACCAGTCGCGCGTGGTGTGCGCCACGGTGGACGGCGTGCGCGTGATCGGCGCCTATTTCCCCAACGGGCAGGAGCCGGGCAGCGAGAAGTTCGAATACAAGATGCACTGGCTCAAGGCGCTGCGCGAGTGGGTGAAGGACGAGATGGCGCGCCACCCGCGGCTGGTGCTGATGGGCGACTACAACATCACCTTCGACGACGCCGACGTGTGGGACCCCGAAGGCCTGCGCGACACCATCCACTGCACCGAGGAGGAGCGCTACCACCTGCGCGCACTGGTGGCGCTGGGCCTGCACGACGCGTTGCGGCTGTTCCCGCAGCCCGACAAGAGCTTCTCGTGGTGGGACTACCGCGATTTCGCCTTTCGCCGCAACCGTGGCCTGCGCATCGACCACATCCTGGTCACCGACGCGCTGAAGGCCCAGGCCAGCGCCTGCGAGATCGACAAGGCGCCGCGAAAGAACGAGCGGCCCAGCGACCACGCGCCAGTGGTGCTGACGCTGGCCTAGCCGATCCCGAGCCGCGCGCGCAGGCCGGCGAAACCCGCCTCAAACACCTGCAGGGCCCGCTCGCGCATGGCCTCGGGCTGGTCGGTGCCGAAATCGGCCCGCCATTCCAGCACGCAGGCCTGGGTGGGGCGCAGCCGGTCGGGCCGGACCTGCATGCGCGCGCGGTAGTCGCGCAGGCCCAGGGGCGCCGGCTCGGGGCCGCCGACGATGCGGTACTGCAGCACCCTGTCCTCGTCGGACAGGCCGGTGAGGCGGTGCACCCAGATGCCCCCCGCACCGAAATCCAGCACCCGCGTGCAGCCCACCCGGTCGGCCGGTCCATTCTCGATGCGGGAGGTGAGCACGCTGGCGTTCCAGGCCGGCATGGCGTCGAAGTCGCGGATCAGCGCCCAGACCCGCTCCGGTGCGGCCTCCAGCCCGGCGCGGCTCTCGACCCCGATTTCATGACTTCCACGTCCTTGCATATAACCTCTGGATTTGTTATTTGACTTAACATTCAGAGCACCCGGACAGCGCCCGCTGACCCGAATTGTCCACCCCATTTCCACGGAGCACTCATGAAGACGCTCATGCAACGCCTGGCCATCGGCCTCGTCGGCACGGCCACCCTGACCCTGGCCGCGCAGGCCACCGAACTGCGCTTCAACAACCCCCTGCCGGAATCCCGGCCCGAGACCAAGGAACTGACCCGTTTCGCCGAGGACGTGGGCAAGAACAGCGGCGGTGCCGTCACCATCAAGCTGCACAACGGCGGCTCGCTGGGGATCAAGGATGCCGACGTGCTGCAGGTGCTGCCGCGCGGCGCGGTGGACATGAGCCTGATCTGGGCCAACTATGTCTCGCGCGACGCGCCCGCGCTGGGCACGCTGCTGGTGCAGGGCGCCATCGGCACGGCGGACGAGCTCAAGCGCGCGCTGCCGGTGACGCGCCAGATCCAGGATGCCGAACTCAAGGAATGGGGCATCACCGCCGTGGGCTACCTGGCCATCCCCATGCTGGAGGCCTCCATCTTCTGCCGCGACGCGCCCGTGAAGACCCTGGCCGAGCTCAAGAGCAAGAAGCTGCGGGTGTGGGCCAAGGAGCAGGTGGCCGCCTTCCGCCGCCTGGGCGTGGCCGCCCAGATCATCGGTCAGGCCGACATGTACGTGGCCCTGAAAACCGGCGTGGTCGATTGCGCCGTCTACCCGGCGCTTTATGCCCACACGGTGAACATGCACGAAGTGGCCAAGTACGGCGCCTACCTCTACCCCATGCCGTCGGCGCCCTACGCGCTGGGCATCGCCACCACCAAGTGGAACGCCCTGCCCGCGGCACAGCGCCAGGCGATCACCAAGGCGGCCGACGACACCTGGAACCGCACCAACGAATACTCCAGCGACCACCAGCGCGAGCTGGCCGCGCGCGAGGAACTGAAGAAGAAGGGCCTGAACTGGCTGGGCGACTTCCCCGAGGCGGACCGCAAGCAGTTCCTGGAGGCCATGTCGCAGACCTGGGCCGATCTGGCCAAGGAGGCGGGCGGCAAGGCCCCGGCCAACCGCGAGGCCATCCTGAAAGCCATGGGCCGCTGAGCGCATGCGCGGTTTCATACTCAAGCTTGAACACCTGCTGGGCCTTCTGGCCCGGCTTTTTTTTGGGGCCTCCGGCCTGGCGCTGGCCGCCATCGTGGGCATCATCGTCGCCAGCGTGGTGATGCGCCGCGTGGTGGGCTCGCCGCTGTACTACACCGAAGAACTGGTGGGCCTGCTGCTGTGTGCCTCGCTGTTCCTGGCGCTGCCCATGGTGACCGTGAAGGCCCAGCACGTGCGCGTGACTTTCCTGGCCAGCGCGCTGGGCCCGCGCGGCCGCACGGCGCTGGCGGTGCTGGCCAGCGCGGTCACGCTGGCCTTCTGCGGCTGGTACCTGATCGAAGCCCTACCTTGGCTGGAATTCGCCTTCAAGCGCAACATCCGGACCGAGGCCGCCAGCCTGCGCCTGGCGCCCTGGATGGCGGTGCCGCCGGTCTCGGTCGCGCTGTGCGCGCTGCTGGTGCTGGTACGCACCGCTTCAGGCAGCGAACGCTCGTCCCTCGCCAACCCTACGCCCGCCGAGTAGCCCGATGTTCCTGACCGCCTTTTCCTCGCTGCTGGTCATCACCGCAGCTTCGGGTGCCGCCCTGGGCGCGGCGCTGGGCCTCACCGGGTTCGTGCTGCTGCATTTCTTCGCCAACGGCGCCACCTCGCTGGCCGTCAACGCCATCTGGAACGTCTTCAACTCGTTCACGCTCAGCGCCATCCCGCTGTTCATCCTGCTGGGCGAAATACTGCTGCACAGTGGTGTCAGCCAGCGTGCCTACACCGCCTTCAAGCCCGCGTTCGCGCGCGTGCCCGGCGGGCTGCTGCACACCAACATCGCGGTCTGCGCCCTCTTTGGCGCGGTCAGCGGCTCCAGCATGTCCACGGCGGCGGCCGTGGGCTCGGTGGCCTACCCCGAGATGGCCCGGCGCGGCTACGACAAGGCCACGGTGGTGGGCAGCCTGGCGGGCGGCGGCACGCTGGGCCTGCTGATACCGCCCAGCCTGTCCTTCCTGATCTACGGCGCACTCACCGACACCTCCATCGGCAAGCTGTTCATCTCCGGCATCGTGCCCGGGATCATGGTGACCGTGATGTTCATGGCCTACATCCTGGTGCTGTGCCTGCGCAACCCGTCGCTGTACCCGCACGAGCACGAACGCACGCCCTGGCGCGACATCCTCGTTGGCAGCCTGCGCATCTGGCCGGTGATCCTGCTGATCCTGGCCATCATGGGCAGCATCGTGTTCGGCTATGCCACGCCCACCGAATCGGCCGGCGTGGGCGTGCTGGTGGCCATGGTGATCGCCTTCGTCTGGGGCGACCTGACGCCGCGCAAGCTGGTGGAGAGCGTGATGCGCTCGGCCCTGGTGTTCGCCTCCATCGGTTTCGTGGTGCTGGGTGCCACCGTGCTGGCCCAGTCGGCCAGCGTGCTGGGCGTGCCCCAGGCGCTGCTCGAATCCACGCTGGCCGGCGGCCTGGGCAAGTACGAGGTGCTGATCATCGTCGTGATCGCCTATCTGGTGCTGGGCTGCTTTTTCGACGGGCTGTCGCTGATGGTCATGACCCTGCCGGTGGTCTTCCCGCTGATGACGCAGCTGGGCTTTGACCCGATCTGGCTGGGTGTGGTCATCACCATCCTGATCGAAATCGGTCAGCTCACGCCGCCCGTGGGCCTCAACCTGTCGGTGCTGACCGTGATGACGAATGGCGAGATCACGCTGGGCCGCGCGGCCGTGGCCGCCACGCCCTACTGGCTGCTGCTGCTGCTGGCCATCCTGATGCTGACGCTGTTCCCGGCCATCGCCACCTTCCTCCCCGATCTGCTGATGTGACGGAGCCCCCATGCAGGTGAAACTCAAACCCAAGACCTACGGACCGCTGCAGGTGAGCCTGCCGACGGACAGCGCCCCCCGCTTCACCAGCGAGGCCGGGTTCCAGGGTGCCGGCGCCACGACGCCCCAGGCACAGGGACTGTCGCCGTCGGACCTGCTGCTGGCCTCGCTGGGCACCTGCATCACCATCTCCATGCGCATGGCCGCGCAGCAGATGGGCCTGGCGCTGGGCGAGCTGGGCGCAACGGTCAATGCCGTCAAGGCCACCGACCTGCCCCACCGCTTTGCCCGCCTGACGGTGGATGTGCAGGCACCCGACGCGCTGGACGCCAGCGTGGCGCAGGAGCTGGTGCAACGCACCAAGGCGCTGTGCACCGTCAGCAACACGCTGGGCGCCGAGGTGGTGCTGAACCTCAGAACAGGGGCATCTGCCCCGGCTGGCCCGGCGGCCTGAACAGCGACAGGTCCAGCCGCTCGCGCTGGCGGTTGAAACCCAGCCGGCGGCAGGCCTTCTCGAAGCGCTGGCGGATCAGGTCGGCCCACAGGCCGCTGCCCTTCATGCGGGTAGCGAAATCGGCGTCGTAGTCCTTGCCGCCGCGCATGTCGTGGATGCGCGCCATTACGCGCTCGGCGCGCAGCGGGTGGTGCGCGGCCAGCCATTCGCGGAACAGCGGCGCCACCTCCCACGGCAGCCGGATCACCTGGTAGAACGCCGTGCGCGCGCCGGCCTCCCAGGCCGCTTCCAGCACCTGCTCCATGTCCTCGTTGATGAACGGGATCTGCGGCGACACGCTCACGCCCACGGGCACGCCGGCCTGGGCCAGCGCGCGGATGGTGCGCAGCCGCCGGTGCGGCGCGGCGGCGCGCGGCTCCAGCGTGCGGGCCAGTTCGGCATCGAGCGTGGTGATGGTGACGTAGACGGCGGCCAGGCGCTGCGCGGCCAGCGGCGCCAGCAGGTCCAGATCGCGCTCCACGCCGCTGGACTTGGTGACCAGCCCGAACGGGTTGCACGCCTCGCCCAGCACCTCGATCACGCCGCGCGTGAGGCGCAGCTCGCGCTCGATGGGCTGGTAGCAGTCGGTCACGGTGCCGATGGCGAGCTGGCTGGGCCGGTAGCTGGGGCGGCTGAGCTCCTCGCGCAGCACGGCGGCGATGTTGTGCTTGGCCACCAGGCGGGTTTCGAAATCCAGCCCCGGCGAGAGGTTGAGGTAGCTGTGCGTCGGCCGCGCGTAGCAGTAGATGCAGCCGTGCTCGCAGCCCCGGTAGGGGTTGAGTGAGTATTCGAACGGGATGTCGGGCGAGTCGTTGCGGGTGATGACGCTGCGCGCGGTTTCAAAGCTGACTTCGGTGCGCGGCGGCAACGGGGTATCGGCGTGCCGGTCATCCAGCGTGCCCCAGCCGTCATCGAAGGCAGCGCGGGTGTCGGATTCGAAGCGGTGGGCGATGCGCGAAACCGCGCCACGGCCTTTCAGCGCGGTCAGGGGGATGTGGACGTCATCCATGGCGGTCTTTCTGATTACCGTATTTTCATACGGTATTTCCCCTTTGTGTCGTGTTGAATTTTCAGTAATTACTGAAAATTCAGCATTTACAAGCCACAATCTCAGGCCATGAACACACCTGTCGCCCTCCCCCCGCTCAACCGCCAGTTCATCGCCCACTTCGGCGAGATGGGCAGCCGATGGGGCATCAACCGCACCGTGGGGCAGATCTACGCCCTGCTGTTCATCTCGCAGCACCCGCTGAACGCGGACGACATCGCCGAGGCGCTGGCGTTCTCGCGCTCCAACGTGAGCATGGGGCTGAAGGAGCTGCAGTCGTGGCGGCTGGTGCGCCTGAAGCACCTGCCGGGCGACCGGCGCGAGTACTTCGAGGCGCCGGCCGACGTGTGGGAAATCTTCCGCGTGCTGGCCGAGGAGCGCCGCCGCCGCGAGATCGAACCCACGCTGTCCATGCTGCGCATGGCGCTGCTGGAGGAACCCCAGAGCGAGGAAGAGCGCCACGCGCAGGAGCGCATGCGCGCCATGCACGACCTGATCGACCGGCTGATGACCTGGTTCGACGATGTGCAGCGTCTGGCGCCCGAAACCGCCATGCAGCTGATGGGCATGGGCGCGGCGGTGACCAAGGTACTGGAGTTCAAAGACCGCCTCACGGGCACGCGAAAAGGGGCATGAGCCATGGACACGCTCATGCTCGCGCGCATCCAGTTCGCGGCCAACATCAGCTTCCACATCCTGTTTCCCACCATCACCATCGCGCTGGGCTGGTTCCTGCTGTACTTCCGCTGGCGCCATTCGCGCGCGGTGGGCACGCCCGAGGCCGACGGCTGGGAAGCCGCCTACTACTTCTGGACCAAGGTGTTCGCGCTGACCTTCGCGCTCGGCGTGGTCTCGGGCATCACCATGAGTTTCCAGTTCGGCACCAACTGGCCGGGCTTCATGGAAAAAACCGGCAACATCTCGGGGCCGCTGCTGGGCTACGAGGTGCTGACCGCCTTCTTCCTGGAGGCCACCTTCCTGGGCGTGATGCTGTTCGGGCGCGGGCGCGTCTCGGAGCGGGTGCACCTGATCGCCACCACGCTGGTGGCCGTGGGCACCACGCTGTCGGCGTTCTGGATCCTGAGCCTGAACTCCTGGATGCAGAC
>CAMLQP010000044.1 GCA_946482115.1 uncultured Comamonadaceae bacterium | reverse complement strand
CCCTGCCCCAGTTCGACAACAACCGCCGCCTGCTGGTGCTCAAGCAGCCCATCGGCGTGTGCGCGGCCATCACGCCCTGGAACTTCCCGCTCGCCATGATCACCCGCAAGGTGGCGCCCGCGCTGGCGGCCGGCTGTCCGGTGGTGATCAAGCCGGCCGAACTGACGCCCCTGACCGCGCTGGCCGCGGCCGAACTGGCGGTGCGCGCCGGCATTCCGGCTGGCGTGCTCAACGTGCTCACCGCCGACGGCGCGGGCAGCATCGCCGTGGGCAAGGTGCTGTGCGAGAGCGACACCGTGCGCCACCTGTCCTTCACCGGCTCCACCGAGGTCGGCCGCATCCTGATGGCTCAGTGCGCGCCCACGGTCAAGAAGCTGTCGCTGGAACTGGGCGGCAACGCGCCCTTCATCGTGTTCGACGACGCCGACATCGACAGCGCCGTGGAGGGCGCCATGGCCAGCAAATACCGCAACGCCGGGCAGACCTGCGTCTGCGCCAACCGCCTGTACGTGCAGGAGGGCGTGTATGACCAGTTCGTGGCCAAATTCGCGGCCAAGGTCAAGGCACTCAAGGTCGGCAACGGCTTTGAAGACGGCGTGGTGCAGGGCCCGCTGATCGAGGACGCCGCGGTCGAGAAGGTGGAGCGCCACGTGGCCGATGCCGTGGCCAAGGGCGGCCAGGTGCTGGCCGGTGGCAAGAAGCTCGGCGGCCAGTTCTTCGAACCCACGGTGGTGGCCAACGCCACGGCCGACATGCTGTGCGCCCGCGAGGAAACCTTTGGCCCGTTCGCGCCGGTGTTCAGGTTCAAGACCGAGCAGGAAGCCATTGCCGCTGCCAACAACACCGAGTTCGGTCTGGCCAGCTACCTCTACAGCCGCGACGTCGGCCGCATCTTCCGCGTCAGCGAGGCGCTGGAATACGGCATGGTGGGCATCAACGTCGGCATCATCGCCACCGAACACGTGCCCTTCGGTGGCGTCAAGCAGTCCGGCCTGGGCCGCGAGGGCTCGCACCACGGCATGGACGACTACGTCGAGATCAAGTACCTCTGCGTCGGCGACGTGCTGAAGTAATCCCCCGGCGCCGCCTGTGGCGCCGGGGGACTCACCTCGGCATCATCTTGACGCCCTGGCTTTCGGCCAGGGGTTGCGGCTCGCCCAGGTGGTAGCCCTGGGCATAGTCGATACCCAGTTCCTTCACCCGCTGCAGGATGCCCTCGGTGGCCACGTACTCGGCGATGGTCTTGAGACCCATCACGTGGCCGATGGCGTTGATGGCCTGCACCATGGCCAGGTCCATGGGATCGAGCTCGATGTCCTTGACGAAGCTGCCGTCGATCTTCAGGTAATCGACCGGCAGGTTCTTCAGGTAGGCGAATGACGACAGGCCGCTGCCGAAATCGTCCAGCGCGAAGGCGCAGCCGAGCGCCTTGACCTCGTGGATGAACTCCACCACCTTGGAGAGGTTGGCCACCGCGGCCGTTTCGGTGATCTCGAAGCAGACAGCACCGGCCGGCAGGCGCAGCCGGTCCAGCGTGGCGTGCAGCGTCTGGCGAAAGCGCTCGTCGGACAGCGAGGCGCCCGAGAGGTTGATGCAGTAGACGCCGTCCACCCCGCCGTTGCGGCGCACCCGGTCACCCACCCAGGCCAGGGTGTTGTGCACCACCCACTGATCGATGCGTGGCATCAGCCCATAGCGTTCGGCCGCCGGAAGGAAAGTGCCTGGCCCCACGAGCTTGCCGTCCTCGATCAGGCGCACCAGGATCTCGTAGTGGGGCTTCATGCCTTCGCCGTCGTGCAAGGGCACGATGGGCTGCACATACAGGCGCAGCCTGTCCTCGTCCAGCGCGCTTTGCAGGCGCGCCACCCACTGCATCTGCCCGTGCTGCTCCAGCAGCTTGCTGTCGTCGGCCTGGTAGACGTGCACGCGGTTGCGCCCGCTTTCCTTCGCCGCGTAGCAGGCGGCGTCGGCGGCCGACAGCACCGCGCCCAGGTCGCGCACCTCGCCCTGCAGCGGCACCAGCCCGATGGAGACGCCGATGGAGAACGACTTGCCCTCCCAGGCGAAACGGAAGTCGGCAATCGCGCCCCGTACCCGCTCGCTCAGCTCCTGTGCACGCTCGATCGGGCAGGACTGCAGGATCAGGCCGAACTCGTCGCCGCCCAGGCGCGCCAGCACGTCGGCCGCGCGCAGCTGGGCGCGGATCAGCTGGGCCACCTGGCGCAGCAGCTCGTCGCCGGCCACGTGGCCGCAGGTGTCGTTGACGATCTTGAACTGGTCGAGGTCGAGGTAACAGACCACATGCATGTCATCGCGCTCGGCCGGACGGCTCAGCAGCTCGCCCAGGCGGCGTTCGAACTCGCGCCGGTTCGGTATGCCGGTGAGGGCGTCATGACTGGCCTGGTGCGACAGCTCGCGCGACAGATTGAGCGTGACGGTGACGTCGTGGAACACCAGCACCGCCCCCATCAGGAAACCCTCGCGCGAGCGTATCGGCGCGGCCGTGTCCAGCACCGGCACCGTGCCGCCATCGCGCTGCACCAGCAGCGCGTGCTCCAGCCGCGAGGCCACCTGGCCGGTGTGCAGCACGTTGCGCACCGGCACCGGCAGCACCTGGCCGCTCTTCTCGTCGCGCAGCCGGTACACCGCGCCAATGCTCTGGCCGTGCGCCTGGACGGTGGACCACCCGGTCAGCCGCTCGGCCACCGGGTTGAGGTACTGGATCAGGCCGGCCTCGTCGGTGGTGATGACACCGTCCCCGATGGAAGCCAGCGTGACCTGTGCCAGATCGCGCTCGCGGTAGAGCTGCACCTCCACCTGCTTGCGCTCGCTGATGTCGCGCACCATGCCGGTGAACTGCAGGTCATCGCCGACGCGGTTCTCGCTGACCGAAATTTCGTAGAACACACGCCCGGCGCCCGGCCGCGCGATGCGCAGCTCCAGCTTGGCGCCCACCCGGCACAGCTGCTCGGACTCGGGCACCTGGTGGCTGCCCGCGCGCCGCAACAGTTGCTGGAACGGCATGCCGATGGCACCCGCGGCCTGTACGCCGAACAGCTTTTCCGCGCCCGGATTGAGACTGGTCAGCAGGCCCTCGCGCGTGAAGGTCACTATGCCATCGCGCATGTCGCGGATCACGGCGCGGGTCTGCTGGGTGGCGGACTCCAGCGCGGTGATCACGCGGTTGTAGGCCGAGGCCACCTGCCCCACCTCGGTGAAGGGCTCCACCGGCACGCGCTCGGTCAGCGCACCCGAGCGGCTGTGCCCTTCCATCGCTTCCACCAGGTCGATCAGCTCGGTGCGGGTACCGTGCTCGGAGACGTTCAGTCCCACGTGCTCGTCCTCCACCGTCACGCGCAGCGGACCGAAGCGGCCCAGCACCTTGAGAAACACCCAGGTGGTGCCAAAGGCCCACAGCGCGCAGGCCGCCACGCCCAGCGCCTGCACGCCAATCTGCTCGAAGCGGGTGTTGCCGTTGTTGAGCACGGACAGGTCACCGAAGAAGCCCACCGCCAGCGTGCCCCAGACGCCGGGCATGAGGTGGGCCGGGATGGCCCCCACCGCGTCGTCGATGCGCCAGCGCAGCAGCCACTCGTTGCACACCACCATCAGGCCCGCCGCGATCGCACCGATCACCCAGGCCTGCAGCGGCGAGACCGCATGTGCACCGGCCGTGATGGCCACCAGGCCGGCCAGCGCACCGTTGAGCAGGTAGTGGATTTCGCAACGGCCCCGCTGCCACCAGCCGATGGCCAGGCCGCTGAGGATGCCCGAGGCGCCGCCCAGCATGGTGTTGACCATGATGCCGGGCACCGCATGGTTGAGCGCCAGCGTGCTGCCGCCGTTGAAGCCAAACCAGCCAAAGAACAGGATGAGCACGCCCACCATGGCCAGCGGCAGGTTGCCGGCGGGTATGTTGCGCGCCGGCTCGCCGGGCATGAAACGCCCGCTGCGCGGACCGATGATCATGATGGCCGCAAGTGACACCCAGCCACCCAGGCTGTGCACCACGGTGGAGCCGGCAAAGTCGGTGAAACCCATGGCCACCAGCCAGCCGTTGGGGCTGCCCTGCAGCGGGCCACCCCAGGCCCAGTGACCAAACACCGGGTAGACCAGCAGCGACACGAAACCCGTCAGGTACAGGTAGGTGACGAAACGCATGCGCTCGGCCACCGCGCCCGAGACGATGGTGGCCGAGGTGGCGCAGAACATCATCTGGAACAGCAGGAACGCCACCACCGTAGGGCGCATGTCGATCTGGCTGAACAGCCCGAAGTGGTCCCCGCCCCACCAGCCGTGCGAGCTGGCACCGAACATCAGGCCGAAGCCCACCATCCAGTACACCCCCGTGGCAACCGCGAAATCCGCCACATTCTTGACCGCCACGTTGATCGAGTTCTTGTTGCGCGTCAGCCCCGACTCCAGGCACAGGAAACCGGACTGCATGACAAACACGAGGACGGAACAGATCAGGACCCACAACAGGTCGACGGCGGGCATATCGCTCATGGGGCGGCGGCTCCTCGGTTGGGGGAACAGGCCGCCAGGACTTCCCCGGGGCCGACGCGCACCAGAATGCAATTCGCGTTCCACCCTTGGGCGCCCGTTTCCGAACCATCCTGGTGCATGCCCGCCCCCCGGAGGGCGAATGCCCCGCCGTGGTGCCTGACGCGGCACTGGCGGGCACGAGACCTCACCCAGCCGGCTCCTATAATCACGCCCCATGCGGGTGTAGTTCAATGGTAGAACGGCAGCTTCCCAAGCTTCATACGAGGGTTCGATTCCCTTCACCCGCTCCAGATCACCGTCTCGGACCACTCTGAAGACGCCCGCAACCCGCTCTCCT
Source organism: uncultured Comamonadaceae bacterium (assembly GCA_946482115.1). Next base: position 10,218 of record CAMLQP010000044.1, on the reverse strand, counting down.
CCCAGGTGCAGCGGGTTTTTTCTTGTCCGACTTCAACTTTGAAATAGACATTTCATGATTTGTTTTATACATTACAAATCATGTGGGCCGTCCTGTTCCTGACTCTCCCTACCCAGCCCACGGCGGTCCGGGTGCGGGTCTGGCGCGCGCTCAAGGCGCTGGGCAGCCCCACGCTGCGCGATGGCACCTACCTGCTGCCGCAGGAGCATGAGGACCGTTTCCTGCCCCTGGTCGACGAGGTGCGCGAACACGGCGGTGCGGCCCAGGTCATGCACCTGCAGCCCACCAGCGACGAACAGCGCGACGAATTGCTGGCGCTGTTCGACCGCAGCGCGGTCTACGCCCAATGGCGCGGCACGCTGGACAGCTGGCTGACCACCCTGCCCGGCAGCAGTGAAGCGGATGCGCGGCGGCAGTTGCGCGCGGTCGAGCAGGCGCTGCGCGACATCCAGGGCATCGACTACCACCCTGGCGAAGCCACGTTGCAGGCCGATGCCGCACTGGCCGATGCGCGCGCGGCATTCGATGCCCGGTTCTCCGGTGGCGAACCACGGGCCCAGCCCGAGCACGGCATCACCCGCCTGGACGTCCGTCAGTTCCAGGGCAAGCGCTGGGCCACCCGCGCGCGGCCATGGGTGGACCGCCTGGCCAGCGCCTGGCTGATCCGGCGCTTCATCGACCCGCGGGCGCAATTCGTCTGGCTTGCAGACATCACGGCCTTGCCGCGCGGCGCGCTGGGTTTCGACTTCGACGGTGCCCGTTTCACCCACGTGGGCGCGCGGGTCACGTTCGAGGTGCTGCTCGCCAGTTTCGGGCTGGAGCAGGACCCGCGCCTCGCGCGCCTGGGCGGCATCGTGCACTACCTCGATGCCGGCGGCATCCCGGCGCCCGAGGCCAGCGGGTTGGAGGCGGTGCTGGCCGGCCTGCGCGAACTGCATGCCGACGACGACGCGCTGCTGGCCGCGGCCGGCACCGTCTTTGATGCCCTGATCACCAGCCCCGGACCCGGGCCCCGACCATGACCCCAATCCCTGCCGACGCACGCCCCGCGTCTGTCCCTTTCACCGAGGCGCTGCGCTTCTGGCTCAAGCTGGGCTTCGTCAGCTTTGGCGGTCCGGCCGGTCAGATCGCCATCATGCACGCCGAGCTGGTGGAGCGCCGCCGCTGGATCAGCGAGCAGCGTTTCTTGCACGCACTCAACTACTGCATGCTGCTGCCCGGCCCCGAGGCCCAGCAACTGGCCACCTACATCGGCTGGCTGATGCACCGCGGCTGGGGCGGCATCGTGGCCGGCGCGCTGTTCGTACTGCCCTCGCTGTTCATACTCATCGCGCTGTCGTGGATCTACCTGGCGTATGGCAACGTGCCCTTGGTGGCCGGCCTGTTCTACGGCATCAAGCCGGCCGTCACCGCGCTGGTGCTGCATGCGGCGCACCGCATCGGCACCCGCGCACTGAAAAACGGCTGGATGTGGGGCATCGCGACCGCCTCCTTCGTGGCCATCTTCGCGTTCGACACGCCCTTCCCCGCCATCGTGGCCGCCGCCGGCCTGATCGGCTGGCTGGGCGCCCGACGCTGGCCGCAGGTCTTCGCGCTCGGCGGGGGGCATGGCACCGCCCACAAGGGCTACGGCCCGGCGCTGATCGATGACAACACCCCCACGCCGGAGCATGCGCGGTTCAGCTACGCGCGGCTGGGCCGTGTGCTGGCCCTGGGTCTGGGGCTGTGGCTGCTGGCCATGGCGGCGCTGGTCACCTGGCAGGGCTGGCACGCCACGCTGGCGCAGATGGGCTGGTTCTTCACCAAGGCGGCCCTGCTCACCTTCGGCGGCGCCTACGCGGTGCTGCCTTATGTCTACCAGGGCGCTGTGGAGTCCTTCCAGTGGCTCAGCGGCCCGCAGATGATCGATGGCCTGGCGCTGGGCGAAACCACCCCGGGCCCGCTGATCATGGTGGTGGCCTTCGTCGGCTTCCTGGGGGGCTGGAACCACGCCGTGCTGGGGCCGGACGCGCTGTTCCTTGGCGCGGCGCTCACAGCCACGGTGGTCACCTTCTTCACCTTCCTGCCGTCCTTCGTGTTCATCCTGGCGGGTGGGCCGCTGGTGGAAGCCACACACGGCAGGCTGGGCTTCACCGCGCCGCTGTCGGCCATCACGGCGGCGGTGGTGGGCGTCATCCTCAACCTCGCGCTGTTCTTTGCGTACCACGTCTGGTGGCCGCAGGGTTTCGGCAGCGCATTCGACGCGGTGTCGGCCGCCATCACCGTGCTGGCCGCGCTGGCACTGTTCCGCTTCAAGGTCGGCATCTTCACCCTGCTCGGCGCCTGCGCAGCCGCCGGGCTGGCCGTCACGCTGCTGCGCTGAGGAGACGACCATGGACCTGCAGACCCTGCCGCTGCCCTACCCGACGGATGCCCTGCCGGGTCTGTCAGCCCGGCTGCTGAGCAGCCACCACCAGAACAACTACGGCGGAGCGGTCAGGCGTCTCAACGCCATCCGCACACAGCTCGCGGCCACATCCTTCGTCAATACGCCGGGCTATCAGCTCAATGGCCTCAAACGCGAGGAACTGATCGCGGCCAATTCCATGCTGCTGCACGAGCTGTACTTTGCCAGCCTGGGCGGCGACGGTCAGACCATGGAGCCGGCCATGCGGCTGGCGCTGGACGCCAACTTCGGCGGGCTGGAGCGCTGGCGCGAGGAGTTCGGTGCCTGTGCCAAGGCGCTGGGCGGCGGTTCCGGATGGATGCTGCTGGTGTTCAACCCGCGCGAGGGGACGCTGGTCAACCAGTGGGCTGCCGACCACACCCACGCGCTGGCCGGCGGCACGCCGCTGCTGGCACTGGACATGTACGAACACGCCTACCACCTGGACTATGGCGCTGTCGCAAGCGCCTATGTCGACGCCTGTCTGGCCGTGATTGACTGGGCCGGGGTGTACGCGCGCTACCAGGCGGCGGTGCACGCGGCCAGCGAGCCCTACGGCGCCAACCACGCGGACGTGAACGCTGGCCTGGTGCTGGATGTGCGACGCGCCGGCGTGTTCGAATCGGCCAGAACCCGGCTGCCCAACGCCATCTGGCGCGATCCGGCCGCCGTGGCACAGTGGGCCGGCGAGCTTCCGCGCGACCGGCCTGTCACCGTCTACTGCGTCTACGGTCACGAGGTGGGTCGCGCCACCGCGCTGCGCCTGCGCGCGGCCGGCGTGGACGCGCGTTACCTGCGCGGCGGCATAGACGGCTGGAGCAGCGCCGGGTTGCCGTTGGTGAAACGGGGGGAAACGCCATGAAGCAGGTCTCCCCGATGAACGAAAGGAACCCGGGATGCAGAAGATCTTTGTCGCGCTGCTGATGGCGCTGCTGCACACAGCCTCAGACGCGGTCGAAGTCCGTTTCGAGAAAGTGACCGAAGGGGTCTATGTCCACATCGGCGAACTCGGCGGCCGCACACGCGAGAACGAGGCGCTGAACGCCAACATCGGCCTGGTGCTCACCATGGGTGGGGCGGTGCTGATCGACAGCGGCGCCACCAGCCTGAGTGCCCGCGACATCGCCCAGGCAAGCCGCCGCGTCACCGATCAACCCATACGCTGGGTCATCAACACGGGTGGTCAGGACCACCGCTGGCTGGGCAACGGCCACTTCCTGGCCCAGGGGGCTGAACTCATCGCGCACGCCAGCGCCGTACCGGACATGCGGGCGCGCGCGGGCGACCATGTGCAGATGCTCAAAGACATGCTCGGCACCCGTTTCGAGGGCACGCATCCCGCCTACCCGACCCGGCTGGTCACCACGCCCGACGCCCGGCTCGATCTGGGCGGCGTGCGCTTCGAACTGCGTCATCGAGGGGGTGGACATACGCCGGGTGACCTGATGGTGTGGCTACCCGACCACGATGTGGTCTTCTCGGGAGACATCGTCTATGTCGACAGGCTGCTCGCGGTGCTGCCGATCAGCAACACCCGGTACTGGCTGGACGCGTTCAGCGTCGTTGAAGCCATCAATCCGCGCTGGCTGGTCCCTGGTCACGGGCGAGTGACCGATCTGGCAACGGCGCGCCGCCACACCCGGGACTACCTGCTGGGCCTGCGCACGCACATGAAACAGGCTGTCGGGCAGCTGCAAGAAATCGGGGAGGCTGTGCGGTCGTTCGACCTGACACCGTTCCAGACGCTTCACAACGCGGCGGAACTGCACCCGGGCAATGCCAGCCGGGTTTATCTCGAAATCGAACGGGAGTAGCACCGCGCCCCGTCCTGTGACGGGGTGGGCGCCATCCTGCTTGCGCCCGGCTGGGCTGGGCCGTGAAGCCCGTGACGCCCAGCCCTGAAGGCGCTGACAGGTGATCAGTAAGCCCGGCGACCGGCGCCGAAGCGGCCGCTGTCCGCGCGGTTGTCTTCTTTGGGACGGGCCACGTTCACGGTGATAGCACGGCCCTGGACCTGCATGCCGTTGAGACCCTGGATGGCGGCCTGAGCCTCCGCGTCGGAGCCCATTTCGACGAAGCCGAAGCCTTTGGAGCGGCCGGTGTCGCGGTCCATCATGACCTTGGCCGACTGGACGGCGCCGTAGCCCGAGAAGTTGTGCGTGAGAGCGTTGTCGTCAACGGTGTAGGGCAGGTTGCCGACGTAGAGTTTGTTGTTCATGGTGAAGTGCTTTCAATAGATGAGGTCGTTCCGGTGCGCGATGGCAAGCCATCCTGATCAAGACCTCGGGGCAGGAACGATCAACGAGACGGGCGTCGCGCCGGGGATGGGGAGCCACCCGAGCGCGGCTCGAGGTGGCGGAAAGTGATGCGACCCTTGTTGAGGTCGTAAGGCGACAGCTCCAGCGACACGCGGTCGCCGGCCAGCACCCGGATGTGGTTCTTGCGCATCTTGCCGCCCGAATAGGCGATCAGGGTGTGGCCGTTCTCCAGCGTCACGCGGTAGCGGGAATCGGGCAGGACTTCGTCCACCTTGCCCTGCATTTCAATCAAGTCTTCTTTCGCCACGCAATCTCCTGATGGGTTGGTTTGATGGGTCGGCTGGAAATGCAGCTCACTGCTGCAGGGCCAGGCAGCGGCCCTCGCGCACGGCATAGGCCAGTGCGCCCTGTCGGGTGGTGAACCGCGGCAGGAAACGGAAGACGCGGTCGTGGCTGGCCGATCCCCGTCCACTGCGGATGGAGATGCTGGCGATGTAGTCGCCGGCTTCGGTGAGCCGGCTCAGAGGCGAGACAAGAAACTTGCCCACCGTGAATGATTTTTCTGGTGTGGTGGCCATGATGGGGAGCGACCGCCCTGCTGGTCGCGGATGCAATGCGGATGCCGCAGGCCTTGAAAGCCGGGGCATGCCTGCCGGAGAGGCAGGTCAGGAGATGGCCCGAAAACCGGGCTGGAAGTGGGGCTCGCCGTGGAGGGGAGTTTGACAACCAGTGGGCCGCTGGGGCGACTGGCTGGGCGGTGTTGATGGAACCGCAGACCGTGTCAGACAACAGACGCCGCAAAGGTAAGCAATTTGCGACGACGACGCCATTGTACCAGCCTGACGCCGCGTACAGGAACAGTGTGTTCAGGCGGTTGAACACCGTCAGCCACGGCTGTTCAAGAAGGTGGACATCCCATCTCGCCACGAATTTCACAACCCATTGATTTTCAAAGACTTTTCCCATCTTCAACAAGTGGCACGCGCCTTGCCCATCCAGGTTCACACCGGAAACCCCTCCATGCTTCTCACCTTGTCCGTCCTGCTTTCGCTCGCCGCGGCGCCCATGCTGTGGCACGGGTTGCGCCACGCAGATGGTCGCGCCGCGCCCTGGGCCTGCCTGCTGCCCGCCAGTCTGTTTGTCGGGTTTGCCAGTCTGCTGCCGGCTGTACTTGGCGGATACCCCCCAACCGAAACCTGGCCCTGGATACCCAGTCTGGGCATCTCCCTGGCCTTCCGGGCAGATGGCCTGTCACTGCTGTTTGCCTTGCTGATCACGGGCATCGGCACCTTCATCTTCCTTTACGCGGCGCGCTACCTTGCGGGCCACGCCGACCTGCCACGCTTCTTCGCGCGCCTGACCCTGTTCATGGCCGCCATGCTGGGCGCGGTGCTGGCCGACGACCTGATCACGCTGCTGGTGTTCTGGGAAATCACCAGCCTGGCGTCGTTCCTGCTGATCGGGTTCGCACCCGAGGAAGCCGCTTCGCGCCGCTCAGCCCAGCAGGGCACTCAGGGGAAACCGGGGCTTCTGGACGGCCGCGTCGCCTTCGGCCAGCCGTTGCAGGGAACGCGCCACCCACTCCACCGGCGCCACCACCCGCTGGGTGATGATCTGCAGCGTGAGCGCCGCCAGCAGCAGCACCAGCAGCACCGCCAGGGCAGCCAGCACCACCGCCCAGTGGGTCACCTCGCGGGCGCGCTTCAGGTTTTCCAGCGCCACCTCCACCTGCAGGTCGTGCAGGGCGTTGAAACGTTCGTTGAAGACACGCAGCGCGTGCTGGTAGCCCACCCCGTCCTGGCCCGCGCCCAGGCTGCGCTCGGGTCCCGACACGACCAGGCGCTCCCGGATGTCGTCCAGCGATTGGCGCGCAGCGTCCGCCAGCAGGGCTTCCTTGGGCGTCAGGTAGGTCATCATGTACTGCCGCCAGATGGTTTCGACCTCTTCCCAGTCCTTGTCCAGGGAACGGTCACCGCCCGGCCCGTAGCCACCGGCGTGGTGGCGACCGGGCAGGCGCACGTTGACGATGTCGGCGATCAGGGTGAGGTTGCGCAGCGGCACCACGCGGTCTTCATAGACCGTGTTGAGCAGGGCGGTCAGGAACTGGCCGTACAGCACCCAGGCGACGAAGGTCGTGAGCACCATGCCGCCGAGCAGGGCGAATATCCAGCGAAGCGTACGCTGGACCGACTGGTCCAGCCGGCGCTGTATGGCCACCATCCTGATGAGCTCCCTTCGCGGGTACGTCTGCACGCAGGCCCTTGCGGGCCGGGCCGCGCGGCATCCGCTCCCTGTCGGCCACGGCGGGCCTTTTGCAAGGAAATGTTAGCAGCAAGCCGGTGGCCCGCAACCGGATTCGTCCGTAGGAAAAACCCGCCCGGGGCGGTTCAGGAAGGCGATGGCGATCAGTCGATGGCGCCGCCGGCCTCGGCCAGATCGGGGCCGGATGCCAACGCCGCCCGCAACGCCACCCGCACCGCATCGATCTGCGACGGCAGCGGCGCCAGGCCCAGCGGCGGCAGGTGCATGAAGCCACATCGGGCGGGCACACCAAGCCTTGCCGCCTCGTGCATCAGGCCATAGAACACGTGGTTGCAGACGTAGGTGCCGGCGGTCTGGGACACCTCGGCCGCGAAGCCCCCGGCGCGCAGGGCGGCCACCATGCGCTTGACCGGCAAAGTGCTGAAAAACGCAGCCGGCCCACCCGCCACCACCGGCTCGTCCACGGGTTGCCGCCCCGCGTTGTCGGGCAGGCGGGCGTCGTCCACGTTGATGGCCACGCGTTCGACCGAAAACGCCGGGCGACTGGCCGCCAGGCCCAGGCACAGCACCACGGCCCAGTCCCGCCGGGCCAGCTCGGGCCGCAGCCGCTCCAGGGCCTGGCCGAAGACACAGGGCAGATCCAGGCCGACGACCCGGTGTCCGCCAACGCGCTGGCCGTCGAGCGCGCGCACCACCTCACGGGAAGGATTGACGTCATCCCCCCCGAAGGGCTCGAAACCCGTCAGCAGCAGGGGTTTCACGCCGGTGGCCCGTAGCCGCCGCCGCCCGGCGTATGAATCTCGAACACGTCGCCGGGCGCCATGTCCACCTGGCCGATGTGGCCCAGTTCCTCCGCCCGGCCGTCGGCGCGCACCACGCGGTTGATGCCCGGCGCGCCCGGCCGCCCGCCCGCCATGCCAAAAGCCGGGTGGACGCGGCCGTTGGAGAGGATGCTGGCCGTCATGGCCTCGAGGAAACGCACGCGCCGCACGCCGCCGTCGCCCCCCTTCCAGCGTCCGGCGCCGCCCGAACCCTGGCGGATGGCGTAGCTCTCCAGCCGCACCGGGAAGCGGAACTCAAGTATTTCAGGGTCGGTCAGGCGCGAATTGGTCATGTGCGTCTGCACCACGCTGGTGCCGTCAAAGCCCTCGCCCGCTCCACTGCCGCCCGAGATGGTCTCGTAATACTGGTGGCGCGTGTTGCCGAAGGTGAAGTTGTTCATGGTGCACTGGCTCGCGGCCATCACACCCAGGGCGCCGTAGAGCGCGTTGGTGATGCAGGTGGACGTTTCCACGTTGCCCGCCACCACAGAGGCCGGTGGATCGGGGTTGAGCATGGAGCCCGGCGGGATGACGACCTGTATGGGTTTCAGGCAGCCCGCGTTGAGCGGTATGTCGTCGTCCACCAGCGTGCGGAACACATAGAGCACGGCCGCCATGCAGACCGCCGTGGGCGCGTTGAAGTTGTTGAGCTGCTGCGGCGAGGTGCCGGTGAAATCGATCACCGCGCTGCGCTCGGCCGCGTTCACGCGCACCGCCACGCGGATCTGCGCGCCGTTGTCCAGCGGCAGCGTGTAGGCACCGTCCTTGAGTTTCGTGATGGCGCGGCGCACCGATTCCTCGGCGTTGTCCTGCACATGCCCCATGTAGGCCAGCACCACCTCCAGGCCGAACTGCTCGACCATCTTGCGCAGCTCCTGCACGCCCTTCTCGTTGGCAGCGATCTGGGCCTTGAGGTCGGCCAGGTTCTGCTGCGGGTTGCGGCTGGGGTACTCGCCGCTCTGCAGCAGCGCGGTCATCTCGGCCTCGCGCAGCACGCCGGCCTCCACCAGCTTGAAGTTGTCGATCTGCACGCCCTCCTCTTCGATGCGCGTGGAGAACGGCGGCATGGAGCCCGGCGTGCTGCCGCCGATGTCGGCGTGGTGGCCGCGCGAGCCGACGTAGAAGGTGGGTTTGGCTTCGCCGCCCACGTAGACGGGGGTGATGACCGTCACGTCGGGCAGGTGCGTGCCGCCGTGGTAAGGGTCGTTGAGCACGTAGACATCGCCCGGGCGCATGGTGGCGGCGTTCTCGCGGATCACGGTCTTGATGCTCTCGCCCATCGAGCCCAGGTGCACCGGCATGTGCGGCGCGTTGGCGATGAGGTGACCGTCGCGGTCGAACAGCGCGCAGCTGAAGTCGAGCCGCTCCTTGATGTTGACCGAGTAGGCGGTGTTCTGCAGCTGCAGGCCCATCTGCTCGGCGATGTTCATGAACAGGTTGTTGAACACCTCCAGCAGCACCGGGTCCACCGTGGTGCCAGCCGCGAAGGTCTGGGCGCGCGGCACGCGGCGCGTGAGCAGCAGGTGGTCCAGCGCGGTCAGTTCGGCCTCCCAGCCAGGCTCCACCACCGTGGTCGCGTTCTTCTCGGCGATGATGGCCGGGCCGGGGATCGCGTCGCCGGGCCGCAGGTCCTCACGCACCACCAGTGCGGCGTCGAACCAGCGGCCCTCGGTGAACAGGCGCACGGTGTCGCGGCGCGGGGTCTCGCGCGCGGGCGAGAGTTCGTGGCGCGGCTCGGCCGGCGCGTCACCGGGCAGCACGGCCTCGACCGACACCGCCTCCACCACCAGCGCCTTGCCCGCCATCAAAAAGGCGAACCGCTGGCGGTAGGCGGCCTCGAAGGCGGCCTGCAGCACGTCCACCTTGTCTGCCCACGGCACCACCAGCGCGGCGTCGCTACCCTGGTAGCGCAGATGGGCGCGGCGGTGCAGCGTGACGGGCTGGCTGCCGCTCATCTGCCGGCGCAGTTCGGTGCCAGCCTCGTCGGCGAGGGCGTCGAGCTGTTGTGCAATCTCGGGCAGAGCGGTCGCTTCCAGCAGCCGCTCCACCGCCTGCTCGCGCATCACGGTCTGGTCTGCCAGGCCCATGCCATAGGCGCTGAGCACGCCGGCCAGCGGGTGCACCAGCACGCGCGTCATGCCCAGGGCATCGGCCACCAGGCAGGCGTGCTGGCCGCCCGCGCCGCCAAAACACTGCAGCGTGTAGCGCGTCACGTCGTAGCCGCGCGCGACCGAGATCTTCTTGATCGCGTTGGCCATCTGCTGCACGGCGATGCGGATGAAGCCGTCGGCCACGTCCTCGGCCGCGCGGCCCGTCTGCCGGGCGAGTTCGTCGAATTTTGCGCGCACCGCGCTGGCGTCCAGCGCCTCATCGGCCCGGGGACCGAACACGCGAGGGAACCAGGCGGGCTGGATCTTGCCGACCATCACGTTGGCGTCGGTCACGGCCAGCG
>CAMLQP010000043.1 GCA_946482115.1 uncultured Comamonadaceae bacterium | reverse complement strand
TGGCTGGCGCGGTTGATCACGACCCGCTGCAGCAGGTAGCCCAGCACGAACATGCCGGCCACCATCAGCGGCAGCGCCACGTAGGGGTCCACGCCCAGGCCCTGCTTGAGCCAGTAGACCCCGTACAGCGCCAGCATCAACGACGCCCCGTGGGCGAAGTTGATGATGTGCAGCACGCCGTAGATCAGGGTCAGCCCCAGGGCGATGAGGGCGTAGACCGCCCCGGTGGTGAGTCCGTTGAGCACGGACGGCACCACGATGGTGAGATCGAACATGACGGAAAACCTTGGCCGGTATCAGGCCTTGAGCGGGAACAGGGGTTCGGCCTCGCGGTACTCGCGCGGGATGATGACCTTGATGTCCTTGTTGAGCACCTGAGTCATCAGCGGACGGCCGCCGGTGTTCTGGCCATTGACGAACTTGGTGGGACCGTACGGCATGATGTGGTTGGAGAAGGTGCTCTTTTCCAGCGCATCGATGATGGCCGCGCGGTCGGTGGACTTGGCGCGCTCCAGCGCGTCGGCCAGCAGCATCATGGCGGTGTAGGTCATGAACAGCTCGTAGCTGAAGTACAGCTTCTGCGCCTCGGCACGCTTCTTCAGGGCCTGCGCACGCGGGTCCTTGGGGTTGAACCAGTGGTTGCAGTCGATGATGCCGTTGGAGGCATCGGGGAACTCCTCCACGAACTTGTAGCTGGAAGCCGCGCCGCCCAGCACCGAGTAGATGGCCTTGGGCACCACACGCTGCTGCTGCATGGTGCGCACCAGCAAGGCGTACTCGTTGTAGTAGTTCGCGGGGATCACGATGTCGGGGTTGACCGACTTCATGCGCAGCACGATGTTGTTGAAGTCGCGCGTGGGGTTGGCGTGCTTGATGACTTCCTTGACTTCGAAGCCGTAGCCCGGCAGCTCACGCGCCAGCAGGTTGGCGGTGCCGGTGCCGAACAGGGACTCCTCGTGAATGATCATCACCGACTTGGCGGGTTTGCCGGCCAGCGAGTTCAGCACGTGCAGGTTGGCCACGGCCAGGTCGGCCACGGCCTTGTAGCCAGGGCCGAAGCGGAAGGTGTTCTTCAGGCCACGCTCGACGATCTGATCGGCCACGCCCACGTCCACGATGTGCGGCAGGTTGTATTTGGCGGCCGCCTGAGTGGTGGCCAGGCAGATCGCCGATGCGAACGCACCCACCACGGCGGAAACGCCGGCCTCGTTCATCTTCTCAACCTCGGCCGCGCCCGCCTGCGGCTGGGACTGCGCATCGCCCAGCATGGCCTCGATGCGGGCGCCGCCCAGGGACTTGATGCCTCCCGCCTTGTTGATGTCCTCGATGGCCATCAGCGCGCCAGCCCGGCATTGCTGGCCCGAATAGGCCAGCGCTCCGGTGACCGGGTGCAGGACACCGACCTTGACGGTGCGCGCCTGGGCGCCCGCTACCAACGGGAAGGCCAAGGCCGAAGCGGCAGTGGCGGTTTGTGTCACGAACTGTCGACGGGTGGTCATCGCAATCTCCTGAAGGTCAAGGCCGCTGCAGTGCGCAGCGCGTGGAACATGGCCCGGACACGGCGTGGCGGGCGGCGAGGGAACAGGGGGCATGGGGTGATCGGTCCATGGCTCAGCGGTACTGCGCGGTCAATTCACTGCTGACCCACACGCGCGCGTCGACATCGCCCACGCGCGAGAGCTTCATTTCGTATTCGTAGCGGTCCGGGCGGTACAGGCCGTGCAGCCACTGGATCGGACGGTCCTGCTGATCGAATACCAGCCGGCGCACCGCAAGCAAGGCAGACCCCACGGGCACGTCCAGCGCGGTTGCGGTCACGGCATCGGCCAGACGCGCGGAAATGCGCTGGTGCGCGCGGCCCAGCTGCAGGCCGCTTTTCTCAAGCAGCACCAGAATGGGCTCGCGCCCGAGTTCGCGGCGACCGAAGTGCCCGGCCAGCTGGGCCGGCACATAGGTGGTGATGTGGGACAGCGGGCCGTGTTTCGTGCTGCGCACCCGGACCGCCTTCTGCACCGGCGCCCCCGCCGGCAGCTGCAGGGCCTGCGCCACCTGGGGCGGCGCCATGATGGTTTCCAGCTCCAGCACCTTCACACGGGTGCCCAGGCTGATGCTGACCAGGTTGTCCAGCAGGCCGGCGCGACCCTGTTGCCGGGTTTCGGCGGCTTGCGTGCTGGCAGAGACCGCGGTGGGCACGGTGCCGCGGCCAGCCTGGCGCAGCACCAGACCTTCATTGGCCAGCAGCTCGAGCGCGCGTCGGATGGTGACCCGCGCCACCTCGAACCGCTTCATCAAGGCCATCTCGCCCGGCAGCCCGTCGACGAAGTGACCCTCGAGCAATTGCTCCTTCAATACCAGATAGATCTGGTGGTACTTGGGCAAGGGCATGGTGGCGGCCATGCGAGGCATCATGCATTCGGTTTTAATGTCCTGTCAATAGGACATTTAAAGCTTCAAATGTCCTGAATCCCAACCTGCAACTTTGTGCGGACCGGGATCTGAATGCATGGCCCCAGGCGATTTCGGTATGGGTTGGTGATGGCGTCGGAGCCATTGCATGGAGCGCCCGCCTAAAGACCGCCCGAGTTGTTCCTGGGCAAAGTCCACGGCCCTCACGAGCCCTGTCAGGTCAATGCCGGTCTTGAAGCCGCTGCGCTCGGCCATCAGCACCAGGTCCTCGGTGGCGACGTTACCGGCCGCGCCAGGTGCAAACGGACAACCCCCAATGCCACCCACGCTGGCATCAAAGCGGCGCACGCCGGCTTCCAGTGCCGCCCAGGCGTTCGCCACCGCCATGCCGCGAGTGTCGTGAAAATGCACCGCCAGACTATCGATGGGCACCACCTGGGCCAGCACCGCCAGGCGGTCCCTGACCATGGCGGGCGAGGCCGATCCGATCGTGTCGGCCACCACCACCTCCTGCGCACCGGCCGCCACCATGCGGGCGGCCAGCGCCTGCACCCGCTCCAGCGGGGTCTCGCCTTCGAACGGGCAGTCGAACGAGACGGCCAGGTAGGCCCGTGTCCTCAGGCCCAGTGAGTGTGCTTGCGCCAGTGTCTGTTCGCTGACCTCCGTGGCCTGCGCCAGCGACATGTTGATGTTGCGCTGGTTCATGGTCTCTGTCGCGGAGAGCACCACCGCAATCTCGCCGGCTCCGGCCGCGCGGGCCCGCTCCAGGCCTTTGAGGTTGGGCACCAGCACCGAGGCCCTGAGCCCGGGAAAGTCTCGCGTCACTTGCGGCAGCAGATCCGCCGCATCGGCCATCTGGGGCACCGCCCTGGGCGACACGAAACTCGTGACTTCCACGCTGGCGACGCCGGACTCTGCCAGCAGCCCCACCAGCTGCAGCTTGGCCTGGGTGCTGACGGCCACGGCCTGGTTCTGCAAGCCGTCGCGGGGCGCTACGTCGGTGATGTGGATGAAGTCCATGCTCAGGCCTTTCACGCAATCGCACCCGCAGCGCGCAGCGCGGCCAGGCGGCTGGTGTCGTAGCCCGGCAAGCCGGACAACACCACATCCGTGTGCTCACCCAGGCGCGGCGGGGCGGTGTGCGCCCGGCGGGAATCGGTGCCCACCTTCACCGGGTTGCCAGGGGCGCGCACCTGGCCGCCACCGGGCAGGGGTATGTCCACCACCATGTCCCGCGCCAGCACCTGGGGGTCGGCCAGGGCCTGTGCGAAGTTGTTGACGGGCCCACACGGAATGCGCGCCTGCTGAAGCCGCTCCAGCCAGTGGGCCGTTGTCTGCGTCCGGAACTTGGCCGCGATCAGGGCATCGATGTGGGCCTTGTCGGCATAACGCACGGGTTGCCTGAGATACGCGGGGTTCGCCAGTTCCGGAATGTCTGCGAACGCCACAAACCGTTCGAAGAAGGCATCGCCAATACAGGCCACGATGACGTGGCCGTCGGCCGTGGGGTAGCAGTTGTAGGGCACGTGCACAAAATGGCCATTCCCTATGCCGCCGGGCACCTGGCCCGACATCAGGTACATCGTGGCCATGTAGTTCAGCAGCGACACCTGCGCGTCCAGCATGGAGATGTCGACATGTTCGCCCACACGGGTGCGTTCCCGTTTTTGCAGGGCCGCCAGCACACCCAGTGCGCCGAAGAGGCCACCGCCCAGGTCGCCAATCGGTATGCCACTGCGGGTTGGCCCACTTTCCGGCGTGCCGGTGATGCTCATGCCCCCCCCCATGGCCTGGACCACCTGATCGAACGCCGGGCGCTGGGTGTCCGGCCCGGTTTCGCCAAAACCCGTGACCGAACAGGTCACGATGCGCGGGTTGATCGCCGCCAGCGTGTCGTGGTCGATTTTCAGGCGCCGGGGCACACCGACGCTGAAGTTGTCAAACACCACGTCGGCCTGCCTCACCAGGTCGTAGAAAACGGCACGGCCGGCGTCGCTCTTGAGATCCAGACAGACGCTGGCCTTGCTGCGGTTGAGCGTGAGGAAGTAGGCGCCCATGCCGTCGCGGGAATGGTCGGGGTCGCCGGCCAGCAGGGCGCGTGTGCCCTCGCCCGTGCCCGGCGGCTCCACCTTGATGGTGCGGGCACCCAGGTCGGTCAGCAGCATGGTGCCGTAGGGACCCGACAACATGTGGGTCAGGTCCAGAACGGTGATGTGTTCAAGGGGCAGCATGTCGGGTTCTCAGCTGACAGGGCGCTTGGGCATGGGGACACCGAAATGGCGGGTGATGATGTCGGCGATGTTTTCGTAGCAGGAGCCGAAACGCACCACCTCCAGGGTCTCGCAGTTGAGCAGCGTGGATGAACTGGCCCAGGTGTGGTACTTCATCAAGCCGTAGTCCACCGTCACGTCGGCGATGGCGGTAATCTCGGGCTCCATGTCCTCCACCCGGAACTTGGTGCCGTGCATGGACAGGTTGGCCGAAGAACCGAACAGCAAGGTGCCACGCTCCAGGCTCAGCCGCGTGATCTCGGCGTGGAACCGTCCGGCGTTGAGCAGCATCAGCAAGGTGTCGCCCTTGGTGCTGCGCTCGTAGGTTTCGGGCTCCAGGGCGGTGAGCAGCGGATGCTGGCTACGGCACGGCGCCACCAGGCCCAGCGGCAGGTCGTAGTCCTGCGTGATGGCCTGCACGATGGCGCGGCCGCGCTCGCTCACCACGTGCAGCTCGCGGTGCAGGTCTTCGTTGCCCAGCATGGCATTGAGTTTGGTGGGCGCCCGCTTCTTGGTCTCGAAGATTTTTTTCAGCGCGGGCAGTCGCGCAGCGATCAGCGAATAGCCGACGTCGTTGGGCAGGATGGCGATGCCGCCCGCCTGCATGGCATCCATGGCGCGCGCGGCATCGGCTTTGAAATTGAGGACGGACACGGTTTCTCCAGAAGTTAGAAACGGATCAAGCGAGCACGCAGCGCCATCTCAGGCCCAGCGGTTCGCGCAGGTCGAGCCAGGCACCGTCTGCATCGCGCTCGACGGACACACCACAGCGCCGCGCGGCATCACAAATGGGGTCCAGTTCGGCGAACCGCAGCGTGATGTCGGTCGCGCGCGCCGGACCTTCAGCGGGCCACACGGACACCGACGCGGGTGCACCCGCGGCACGCAATGCCAGGTCCCAGCCGGGGTCACCGCGGTAGCGGATGGCCTCCAGCGCGAGCGCGCCATTGGCGTGTTGCACCAGCGCCGCCGGGCGCAGCAGGTCGGGGGTCAGGTGCTGCACCCAGCACAGGTAGCTGGGTGTGCTGGGCGTCCAGTCGGTGGCGCCAAAAAAACGGAAGCGGGCCACCGCGCCGGCACCGGCCCCTTCCAGGGGTCGGCTCCAGTCCATCACAGGTCCCACCGCCGCGCCGCTGTGTTGGCAGTCGGCCTGGCTCGCTGGCGCGTCCGGCGTTCCCAGCGCCAGAATGTGCAAGCCATAGCGGTCGCTACCGGCGTCGGCCAGCATGTGGCCAGCGGCTGGATCGAAGATCTCCATGAATTCGATGTAACCCCGCGCCAGCATCAGGCTGCGTTGCGCACTGCCGGCCGACACGGTTTCGCCACTCGGCAAGGTCCGTGTGTGCCCGGCGCGGGGGGTCAGCACAAAACCGAGGTCGCTGACCAGCGCGGCGCAGGTGTCCAGGTCGGGCACGATGAAGCCCACATGGTCCAGGGTCAGCATCACGCGGCCCCCTTGCGCTTGCGCGGCCTCGGGGGCGGCTCGGGGGTGGCGGTGCGCGAGCCGAAGATCGTGAACTTGGCGGCGTGGATGTGGGCCCGCATCGCGTGTTCCGCCCATTCCGGGTCTCTCGCGGCGATGGCGGACACCAGGTCGTGGTGGTGCTGCGCGCTGCGCTCGAACGTCTCGCGGGCGTACTTGGCGAAGGTGTGCCGCACCAGCGGCACCTGCACCACCGCGGTCAGCAGCGATGCGATACGCTGGTTCTTGCCGGCGTCGAGCAGCAGTCGGTGAAACCGATTGTTGGACTCGGCCACCGCACGGGTGTCGATGTAGGGCGCTCGGACCAGGGCCTCGAAGCGTTCGGCCTCCTCGCGCAGCGCCTGGATTTCGGCCTCGGTGGCGTGGCGCGCGGCCAACGCGCAGCCATACCCTTCCAGCAGCGCACGCAGGTCGAAGATCTCGTAGAGGTTGTCCTGGTTCCAGTCGACCACGGTGGCGCCCTTGTTGGCGCGCAGCTCCACGAACCCCTCGGCGGCCAGCAGTGTGAGCGCCTGGCGCACCGAAGAGCGCGAGACGTTGGCCATCTCGCAGACCTCCACCTCGGTGATGCGCGAACCGGGCGCGAACTGGCCGCTCTGTATGGCCTTGCGGATGGCATCGCAGGCCGCCTCCACGCCGGCGCTCAGTGTCGTGCCGTGGTTCATGTTCAACGCCAGTGGTCGGGCTTGGAGAACCCTTTGGACTTGGGATCGGATTCGATGAAGCGGCGGTAGTCGGGCGACTTGTAGGCCGCCACCAGCTGCTGCATCGCCGGCGTGGCGACGGCACCCTGGCGCGCGACCAGAATGACCTGGTATTGCGGTGCCGGGTCCTCCAGCGCGATGGCGTCGGACAGCAGCATCCCGGAAGCGATGATGTGGTTGCCCAGCGCCACGCTCAGGTCCATCTCGGCCATGGCGCGGGGAATCTGGGGCGCGTCCAGCGGCACGAGCTTGAGGTTCTTCGGGTTGGCGGTGACGTTCTTTTCGGTGGCGCGACCGAACGGCACGCTCGGGTCCACCGTCAGCAGGCCCTGGCTTTGCAGGAAGGCCAGCGAGCGCCCCATGGAGGTCGGGTCGTTGGGCAGGGCCACGGTGGCACCGGGGGTGACACTGGCCGCGTCACGGAACTTCTTCGAGTACAGACCCAGCGGTGCGCTGGGCACACGGAGCACTTCGGTCAGGTCGCCCTTGTTCTGGTTGTTGAAGCTCTCCATGAAGGCCCGGTTCTGGAAGATGTTGGCGTCCAGGGAGCCGTCCATGAGTGCGCTGTTGGGCTGTATGGCGTTCGAGAACTCGGTGAGTTGCACCTTGACCCCGGCCTTTTCCAGGATGGGCAGCACGCCCCGCTTGAACTGATCGGCGTAGGGCCCGGGGAAAAAGCCCAGGCGCAACGCCGTTTGTGCCTGCGCCTGCGCGCCAGCAAACACGAGGGTGGCTGCGGCCACCGCCTTGAGTAGGGTTCGCTTGTCCATGGTGTTGTCCTTTCGGGGGGGGGTAAAAATCAGCGCTTGTCCATGCGGGCTGCGAGCCAGTTGCCACCGATTTGCGTGGCCTGGACCAGGATGAACATGATGACCACGCACCAGACCATGACCGAGGTCTCGAAGCGGTAGTAGCCGTAGCGGATGGCGAGGTCACCCAGGCCACCCGCGCCCACCGCTCCGGCCACGGCCGAGTACGCAATGAAGCCGGTGGCGGTGACGGTGGCGCTGCCGATCAGGGCCGGGCTGGCCTCGACCAGCAACACCTTGAAAATGGTCTCTCGTGTCGATGCCCCACAGGCGCGCGCCATCTCGAGGATGCCGCGCGGCACATCGCGCAGGTTCTGCTCGACCAGCCGGGCAAAGAAGGGAATGGCCGCCACCGACAGCGCCACGGCCGCCGCCTTGGGGCCGATGCTGGTGCCCACCACCAGGCGCGAGAACGGGATCAGGATCACCAGCAGGATGATGAAGGGGAAGGATCGCAGTCCGTTGACCAGGTAGCCCACGACCCGGTTGATCACGGGCGAAGGGTGCAGGTTGCCGGGCGAGGTGATGTAGAGCATCACGCCCACCGGCGTGCCCAGCAGCAAGGCGGCGACCATGGTGACGCTGACCATGATCAGCGTGTCCAGCGTCGCTTTCCAGAGGTCGGGGCCAAATTCGATCAGGGCGTTGAAGAGTGCGTTCATGTTTCTTCCTGTGGCAGTTCGGTGGCGTCGGTCCAGCCCTTGGCGGTTTCGAAGAAGAACTTGCCCAGCCGGCTCTGGGGTTGGGGTTGCGCCATGTCGATCAGGTCGACCACGCGGCCCTTTTCCAGCAGCATGCAGCGCTGGCACATGTAGTTGGCGACCTTGATGTCGTGGGTGACCATGACGATGGTCATGCCACGTTCGCGGTTGAGCTCGCGCAGCAGGCGCAGGATGGACAGCGCGGTGTGCGGGTCCAGCGCCGAGGTGGCTTCGTCACACAGCAGCACCTTGGGCTGGGTGGACAGCGCACGCGCGATCGCCACGCGCTGGCGCTGACCGCCCGAGAGCTGGGCTGGGAACGCGCTTTCCTTGTCGGACAGGCCGACCGCGGCCAGTGCATCGCGCGCCACCTGGCGGCGCTGTCCGGCCGGGGTGCCTGCCACTTCCAGCGCGAACTCCACATTGCCCAGCGCACTGCGGTGCGAGAGCAGGTTGAACTGCTGGAAGATCATGCCGATGCGTTGGCGCGCCTGCGCCAGCGCCGGCCCCTGCAGGCCCACCATCTCGCGGCCGTCGACCCGCACCGAACCCGTGCTGGGCTCCTCCAGCCGGTTGATCAGGCGCAACAAGGTGCTTTTGCCGGCGCCGGAAAAGCCCAACAGGCCGAACACCTCGCCGGGCGCGATGGTGAGATCGGTCGGCAGCAGCGCGTCCACGCGGTGCCCGCGCATCTGGAAGTGCTTGGACACCTGTTGCAGTTCAATCATGGTGCGCCTCCAGCGGCATCGGCAGCAGAGCCGCCAGGTCACACGCGGTGGCAGTACGCCTGGCGCCGAATTCGGCCAGCCAGGCCTGCCGGGCGGAAGTTTCGGTGGCGGGTTCCAGCAGTTCGCTCATCTTGTTCAGGTAGTTGGCCTCTGAAGCCGGATTGACAGGGCAGCCGGGCGGGTCGGCCACAAAGGCCTCCACGCGCCGGCCATCGGCCAGCACCACCTCCACGCGGGAAGCGATGCGGTTGGGGAAATCGCGCTCCAGCGCGCCGCTGGCCTGCACGTCCACACGCGCCATGAGCGCGCGCAACACCGGGTCGTGCAAGCGGCCGGGGGTGAACTGGGCAAAACCACAAGCGCCGTCCAGCCAGCTCACGGCCGCGCAGTACGCCAGCGACAGGCGCGCGCCCAGCGGCGTGCGCGGGTCGTTCGCGCGCCCGAATCGGGCGTGGCTGGTCGACTGCGTGACGACGATGCGTTGCGCGTCCACCGAGGGTGTCTGGGCGCGCAGCTGCAGCAGTGCGGCAATGGCCGCGTGCAGCGCGTGCATGGCGGGGTAGAACTTGACCGAGTTGTGGTGCACCCGGGCGCCTTCGGGGCCCCAGTCGGCCACGTGACCACCCACATAGCTGTCCAGGTAGCCTTGCCGGGCTTCAAAAAAGCCCACCGGGCCCACCGCGCCACGGGCCACCAGCAGCGCGGCCTCCACACCGTGGCGGGCGGCGTAGGCGGCGTGCAGCGACTTGCTGGCGTCCCCCTGGTCCAGGCAGACGCGGGTGCCGGCGGCGGCGTCGCCGGCCAGGCCCAGCGCCTGTTCGGTCTGCCGGGCGTCAAGCCCCAGCAGGCGTGCGGCCGCGGCCGCGGCGCCCACCGGACCCAGCGTGCCGGTGGGGTGCCAGCGCTGCACCATGTGGGGCACCACCAGGTGGCCCAGCCGCGCCTCGACCTCGATGCCGGCGCAGATGGCGTCGAGCAGCGCGGGCAGCGGCGCCTGGACAAGCTGGGCGACCGCCAAGGCGGCCGGCACGACGATGGCGCTGATGTGGGTCTTGACGCCCCCTTCCATGTAGGTGTCGTCGTAATCGATGCTGTGGCTGGCTAGCGCCAGCACGGCCGCGGCCTGTGGCGCCGGCAGGCCTGCGCGGCGGCCCGGCACCCGCACCGGCCCGCTCGGGTCGCCTTCACACACCAGGTCGGCGATGGCGCGCAGGGAGGCTCCTTCGTGTGCCCACGCACCCACGCCGACGCTGACGGTATCGAACAGCGTGCGCCAGGCCGCCAGGCGGTCGCTGTCATCGAAGGGCAGCAGCGCCAGTTGTGCAAGCCGGGCCGACAGCGCCACCTGGCTCATGCCATGGCCTCCAGGCTGGCCAGGTGCGCGGTGGCGCGCTGCAGCGTCACCAGGTCGCCGTATTTGCTGCCCATGTCGAACAGGGCCAGTTCGTGCAGCAGCGGCGAACGGTCGGCCACACACTCGCGCACCACGCTCATGCGAAAGCCGTGCGCCATGCCGTCGACCACCGTGCCGCGCACACAACCGCTGGTGGAGCTGCCACAGACCAGCAGGCTGTCGATGTCGCGCTGGCGCAGCCACTCGGGCAGGCCGGTGCCGAAGAAGGCGGATGCGGCCTTTTTGTAGATGACCCAGTCCGCCGGTGCTGGCGCCACCAAGGGGTCGATTTGGACCGCCTCACTGCCGATCTGGTTGTCCAGCAGGCCGGGCAGCTTGCGGGTCCACATCACGCCCTCACCGGGTTCGTAGCCGACCGCAGTGTAGACGATAGGCACGTTCTTGGCCCGGGCGGCCGCCAGCAGCTCGGCGGTGTGTTGCACCGCCTCCAGACCGGTGGAGGCGCGGCCGCGGGTGTAGAGGTGCTGGAAATCGATCACCAGCACGGCGCAGCGCGCGCTCATGCCCAGCTCGATGGAGCGTATGTGCTGCGCGTCGTAGAGGCGTCTGATGGCGTCGAGCGCGGTCTGGGTCGAAGGGTCGGTGTTCATGAGGTCCAGGCGTCAAGGATTTCGGAAGGGCTGGCGAACCACACGCCCGGTGTGGTGCGCATGTGTTCAAAGGCCCGCAGGATGTGGTCGATGCGAAACGGTTGACCCGACAGGAAGGGGCGCAAGGTGAACACCATCACGCGCGCCTGCTCACGCCCTTCGACGGCCAGTGCGCGCGCGGCATCGACCAGGCGACGGGCGTAGGCCTGAGCCGAGATGCCACGGGGCGCGCACATCGAGAAACCGTCGTCGAGGTCGGCCATCTGCGGCAGACTCCACAGGCCGCTGTGAAAGCGGTAGGGCTGTTCGTCGTTGCACCAGTCCAGGCAGCTGGTGTAGCCGGCCTCGGGCAACAGGGCGGGCGTGCGGGGCGACTGCCCGTACTCGATGCCGAACCAGTGGTTGGTGTGAATGCCACAGGCAGCCAGGCGTGCACGGGTCTCGTCCAGGTAGGCCCGCTCCTGCGTCGCGTCAAGGCCGGCGTGCAGCGGCCGGTTCCAGGACAGCCCGTGGGCAACCCAGTGCGCACGTCCCCAGTCGCCCGCGTTGACCGACGCCACCAGCGCGGGATGGCTCTCGGCGCTGAGCACGTCCATCGCGAGGGCGTAGGGCAGGTCCATCGCCTGCAGGCCCTGCGCCAGGCGGAAGAAGCCGCGTCGCAACCCGTAGTCGCGCGCGCCGATGCGCGCCAGGTTGGGGTCGGGCCGCAGCCCCACCCCACCCTGGGCCCACTGGGGTTGTGGCCAGCCGGCGGGCACCTGGTCTTCATGCGAATCGAGCGCGATGACCGGGCACACGGCCACGCCGGCACCGTTGGGCCAGCGCCGGGGCGCACGCGCGGGCAGTGGCAGCCAGGCGTGGTGCGGGTGGTCGGGGCCCGACTGCCGCTGGCCGCTGCCGCGCAGGTCCAGTACCGGGTTCATGCCACCACCTCCTCGGCCAGCCAGGCCTGGAAGCCGGCGTCGGCGGCGTAACAGGCCTGGGCCTGACGCACGATGTCACCAGCCTGGGCGTGCCACACACCACCGTGGCGGCAGATGTGGTCGAGCACGCGGCGCAGGGCATCCAGGTTGTGCGGCTGGGCAATCAGGTAGGGGTGCAGAGGCCAGCAGTACACCAGGCCCTCGCCAGTTTCGCCGGCCTCCCGGTACAGCCGGTCGAACTGGTCGCAGGCCACCTGCACCAGCGCATGGGCATCGAAGTGGCCCTCGAGCAGCGGCGCGTCGTTGATTTCGTAGTGGTAAGGCACGGTCCACAACAGGCCTCGCGCGGTCTTCATGGGCACGGGGATGTCGTCGTGCACCCAGTCGGCGTGGTAGCTCAGGCCCGCCTCAGCCATCAGTTCGAGGGTGTGGGGGCCGTTGGTCACGCACGGGCCCAGCAGGCCGGCCAGGGTCTGGCCGGTGTGCTCGCGCACGATCTCGGCGCTGACGCGGTGGAAGGCGCGCTCCTGCTCGTCGCTCATCAGCCCCAGGTAGTGGGTGTTGTAGAGGCCGTGGCTCATCACCTCCCAGCGGCGCTCCCGCACCAGCTGGGCCACCTCCGGGTAGTGCTCGAACACACAGAGGTTGGTCGACGCGGTCACGGCCACCGGGTAGTCCGCCAGCGCGTGCGCCATGCGCCACAGGGCCACCCGGTTCCCATGGTCCCTGAACCCCCACTGCATCACGTCCGGGTGCGCCACTCGGGCGAACTGGTCACGGAACGGGTAGCGCTGGGGCAGGTATTCGTAGAACTCGATGTTGGGCGCGATCCACACCGCCACCCGCTCCTCGCCGGGCCAGACCACGCGCGGGCGCTGCGCCGGCAACGCCCAATGGGTTCGCGCCCTGAGGGCGGCACGCATGGGGGTGTGGGACGGGTGGCTCATGGGCGGGCAAACGGTCTGGCTTGTCGGATGGCTGCGAATTGTAGACAATCTAACCGTTATTTCGCAAGTTTTTTTAGTTTTTCCCTTTTTTTGTATGCAATCAAACCCTGACCCATTGTTTGACAACCTGGACTTGGAAAGCCTGTGGCAACGCCGCAGCTACAAGTGGGCGCGTTACCCGCGGCCCGTCATTGCGGCCTGGGTGGCCGAGATGGACTACCCCATCGAGCCCGAGGTACGTGCGGCGCTGCAGGACCTGGTGGACCGCAGCGACTGGGGCTATCCCCCACACGCGGAGTACCTGACGCTGGGCCAGACCGTCTCCGACTGGGCGCGCACGCGGCTGTCATGGCCGGTGGACGCACAGGCGGTGTTCCCGCTCGGTGACGCCCTCAAGGGCATGGAGCTCGTGCTGCGCACCCAGGTACCGCCCGGCTCGGGGGTGGTGATCATGCCCCCGGTCTACTACCCGTTTTTCACCATGCCAGCGCAGACCGGGCATCAAGCGGTCCATGTGCCGCTGCGACGCGACGGTCCCGGTTGGAGCATGGACCTGGAGCGGTTTGAGGCGGTGCTGCGTGGCGCCCACGGTGGCCCGCCGGTGCGCGCCTTGTTGCTGTGCCACCCGCACAACCCCACCGGCACCGTGTTCAGCGACGCCGAGTTGCAGGCACTCGCGGCCCTGTGTGATCGTTTCGGGGTGGTCGTCGTCAGCGACGAGGTCCATGGCCTGCTCGAACTGCAGCAGCCCGCACGCTGGCGGCCCTACTCGCTCTACCACCCCGATCCGGAGCGGGTCTACACGGTGACCAGCGCGGCAAAAGCCTGGAACCTGGCCGGACTGAAAGCCGGCCTGCTGGTGGCCCATGGCACACAGGCGCGCCAGCGCATCGCGGACCTGCCCCACCGCCTCAAGAGCGGCGCCTCGCTGCCAGGGCTGGTGACGCTGGAAGCGGCACTGCGGGACGGCAATGACTGGCTGGAGCGGTGCAAGGTGCAGCTGCGTGCGCGCAGCCTGCAGGTCGAGCAGGCCGTGGCGGCGTGGCCGATCGAGGTCAGCTTTGTCCCACCCCAGGCCAGCTACCTGGCCTGGTTGCACCTCCCTGGTCTGCGCCAGCGCCTCCCACACGGGCAGACCTTGCGCGACTTCTTTCTGAAAGAGGCCCAGGTGGCGCTGAGCGACGGCAGCGAGTTCGGCGCCGGGTGGGACGACTGGGTGCGCCTGAACTTTGCGACCAGTACCAGCGTATTGGAAATCCTGCTCAGACGCCTGAAAAATGCTATTGAACGCGCGTAGAAAACGGCCTTGTCAAGATGCGTGACATAGTAAAAAAGGCCACCTCGCGGTGGCCCTTTTTCATTCGTGTGACGGTCGCATTGACCCTGCGCTCGAGCTGCGCGGCGCGCGGCTGCACCTTACCCGACTCCCATTTGTAGACCGACAGGCCCGAGACACCGAGCAGCTGGGCCATTTGGGCCTGGGACAACCCGAGTTTGGCGCGCTGGGCAGCAAAGCTCTCAGCACTGAAGCGGATCTTGCGGCCGGCGGCGGGTTCTTCTGCGACCTGCGCGGGCGTCACGGCCTTGACCGCCTTGGTGTTGGCTTTGAGTTGAGAGCGCAGGGTCCTGAGCTCCCGCTTGAGCGAGGCGATCTCGGAGCGGTGGCCCGTCGTGGCTTTCCTGAGGGCCTGCAGCTCGTCCTTGAGCTCCTTGCGGGCGACGCGGGCGATTTCGGCTTTCAGGGCGTTGGTCAGTGAGTTCATGATCCGCATCCTACGACGCTCTTCAAAGTACCGAAGCAACGACGCCGAAATAGGTAGACATTCCACCTCAGGCTCAACAAGGGCAGGACCAAATTTGTTGAGAAAGTCCAGTTATTGCGGAACGTGAGTCTATTGAAATTCGAATCTGTCTAGCTTTTTCCGGTTCCTCTCATCAACAAGGGTCACACGTCAATGTTCGCAGCTCTCAGCGCATTCGTTTCGATGAAGTCCCGGCGCGGCTCCACCTCATCGCCCATGAGCATGGTGAAGACTTTATCGGCCTCGATGGCATCCTCGATTTGCACGCGCAGCAGGCGGCGCACGGTAGGGTCCATGGTGGTTTCCCACAGCTGCTCGGGGTTCATCTCGCCCAGGCCCTTGTAACGCTGGCGCGCGGTGGTGCGCTCGGCCTCGCCCAGCAGCCACAGCATGGCTTCGCGGAAGTCACCCACCCGCTGTTCCTTGCGCTTGTCGCCTTCGCCGCGCGCCACGGTGGCGCCTTCGCCCAGCAGGCCGCGGAAGGTGTTGGCGGCCTCGGCCAGGGCGGCGTAGTCGGCGCCGTGCACGAAGTCCTGCGTGATGACGCTGC
>CAMLQP010000042.1 GCA_946482115.1 uncultured Comamonadaceae bacterium | reverse complement strand
GTGATCCACCACTCACCCGAGAACAGCACCTCGTTGCCGATGCGGATCAGCGTGCCCAGCGACGGCGACGTGGCCGGCACGCCCAGGCCCAGGAAGCTGAGCGTGGCCTCGGTGAGGATGGCCAGGCCGATGGACAGCGTCGCGATCACCAGCACCGGGCTCAGCACGTTGGGCAGCACGTGGCGCCACAGGATGAGCAGCGGGCCCATGCCGATCAGGCGCGCGGCGTTGACGTAGTCGCGGCTTTTCTCGACCAGCGTGACGCCGCGCACGGTGCGGGCGTACTGGACCCAGTTGGCGAGGGCGATGGCCATGATCACGATGGGCAGCGACAGCCGCTCGTAGACCTCGCGCGGGAGCACGGTGCGCGACAGGCCGTCGATCAGCAGCGCGACCAGGATGGCCGGGAAGCTCAGCTGCACGTCGGCCGCGCGCATGATCAGGTTGTCGACGCGACCGCCCAGGTAGCCCGCCAACAGGCCCAGGGTGACGCCGATGGTCAGCGCCACCGCCGTGGACGCGAGCCCCACCAGCAGCGAGACCTGCAGGCCGTACAGCATCACGGAAAACAGGTCACGCCCCTGGCCGTCGGTGCCCAACGGGTAGGCCCATTGCCCGCCGTCGAGCCAGACCGGCGGCAGCCGCGCGTCCAGTATGTTGAGGGCGGCGACGTCGAAGGGGTCCTGCAGCGCGATCCAGGGCGCCAGCAGGGCCAGCAGGGCGTAGACGAGCAGCAGGGCGGCGGCCACCATGGCCTCGGGCGATCGCCCGAGCTGGTAGAGCCATTCGGATTGGCGCAGGCGGCGGGCGCCCGCGATCAGGGTGTTCATGGTGGGCTCCTCAGTGCGCGCTGCGCAGGCGCGGATCGACGGCGAAGTACAGCAGGTCGACCACGGTGTTGATGACGACGAACAGCAGCGCGATCAGCAGCAGGTAGGCGGCGATCACCGGCACGTCGCTGAAGGTGATGGCCTGGATGATCAGCAGCCCCAGGCCGGGCCACTGGAACACCGTCTCGGTGATGATGGAGAAGGCGATCATGGAGCCGATCTGCAGCCCGGCCACGGTGATGATGGGGATCAGCGTGTTGCGCAGCGCGTGCCGGAAGTGCACCGAGCGCTCGGGCAGGCCGCGCGCGCGGGCAAACTTGATGTACTCCGCCCGCATCACCTCCATCATCTGGGTGCGGGTCAGCCGCATGAACAGCGTCAGCTGGAACAGCGCCAGCGTCACCGCCGGCATCACCAGCGAGGCCAGCCCGCTGGAGGTGAGGAAGCCGGTGTTCCAGGGTCCGACCGCCACCACCTCGCCGCGGCCGAAGGAAGGCAGCCAGTTGAGGCCGACGGAAAACACCAGGATCAGCCCGATGCCGACCACGAAGGACGGCACCGAGATGCCGACGAGCGAGGCGACCTGCAGCGTGCGGGCGCCAGCCGAGCGGGGCCGGATGCCGCTGTAGACACCCATCGGTATGCCCACGCACAGCGCCAGCGCCGCCGCGCACAGCGCCAGCTCCAGCGTGGCCGGCACGCGCGAGGCGATCACCTGCGCCACCGGCTCGAGGTTGCGGTAGGACATGCCGAACTCGCCCTGCACGGCGCGCAGCACGTAGCGGGCGTACTGCACGGGCAGGGGCTGGTCCAGACCCAGCGCCGCGCGCAGCGCGGTCTTCTCCTCGGCCGTGGCGTTCTCGCCCGCGAGGTTGTTGACCGGATCGCCGATGAAGTTGAACAGGCCGAAGGACAGCAGCGAAACGACTGCGAGCACCAGCAGCCCGTTGGCCAGGCGGCCAGCGAGAAAACGCCACATGGGGGAACTCCGTTGTGGGCCGGCGGCCCCGCACCGGGGCGCGGGGCCGGCCAGCGTTCAAGGGCTTACTTGGCGGCGGCCGCGCGGACCAGCCACAGGCGCATCTGGTTGTCGGGGCCCTGGTTGAGCTGCACGCCCTTGCGCGCGGCCCAGGTGAGCGGCTGCTGGTGCAACGGGATGTGCGAGACATCCTCGCGCTCCAGCGCCACGGCTTCCTCGATCAGGCGGTTGCGCTTGGCGGTGTCGATCTCGGCGGCGATCTGCGGCAGGTAGGCGTCGAACTTGGGGTTGGAGTAGCGGCCGGCGTTGAGCGAGCCCTCGCGCTGGGTGCGGGTGTGCACCACGTCCTTGAGCAGGCCGTACGAATCGGCCATGGGCAGGCCGGCGTGGCCGACGATGTAGAACGACACGTCGTTGGTGTTGAGGCGCACGCTCCAGCGGGCCGTGGGCTCGATCATGAGCTGCGTCTTGATGCCGATGCGCGCCAGCATGGACGAGATGGCCAGGCAGATCGCCTCGTCGTAAACGTAGCGGTCGTTCGGGCACTGCATGCCGACCGAGAAGCCGTTGGGGTAGCCGGCCTCCTCGAGCAGCTTGCGCGAGGCCGCCGGGTCGAACGGGAACAGGCGCTTGTTCTGCGAGGCCGGCGCGCCGTTGAGGTAGGGCGACAGCAGCATGCCGGTGGGCCACGAGGCGTTGCGCATCACCGAGCGCTTGATGGCCTCGATGTCGATGGCCTGGTAGACCGCCTTGCGCACGCGCAGGTCCTTGAACGGGTTCTTGCCCTTGACGTCGCTGTAGAGCAGCTCGTCGCGCTGCTGGTCCATGCCGAGGAAGATGGTGCGCAGCTCGGGGCCCTGCAGCACCTCGATGCCGCTGGACTGCAGGCGCGGCACGTCCTGCAGCGGCACGCTGACGGAGGCGTCGATGTTGCCGCTGATCAGCGACGAGGTGCGGGTGGCGTCCGACTTGATGGGCGTGAACGTGACCTCGGTCAGGTTGTGGCGGGGCTTGTCCCACCAGCCGGGGTTGGCCACCAGCACGGTGCGGGTGTCCACGTCGCGGCTCTTGAGCATGAAGGGGCCGGTGCCGTTGGTGTTGCGGTTGGCGTGGTTCTCGCGCTGCTTCTGCAGGTCGCTCGCCTCGGTGGCGCGGTTGGCCTCGCTCCAGCCCTTGTCCATCACCAGCAGCTGCACCAGCTCGTTGGTCAGGATGGGCATGGGCGTGTGGGTTTCGATGTCGACCGTGAAGGCGTCAACCTTGCGCACGTCCTTGATGTCGCTGAGGTTGCCCTTGACCAGCGAGCCCGGCGTGTTGACGCGCTGCCACGAGAACACCACGTCGTCGGCGTCGAAGGATTCGCCGTTGTGGAACTTGACGCCCTGGCGCAGCGTGAAGCGCCAGGTGGTCGGGTTGACGACGCGCCAGGCGGTGGCCAGCGACGGCTCGATCTGCAGCTTGTCGTTGAAGCGCACCAGCGATTCGTAGATGTTGCTGACGAAGGCGTTGGTGAAGCTGTTGTTGGTGGAGTGCGGATCCATGGACAGGGCGTCCAGGTTGGCCGACCAGGTCAGCTTCTCCGCCTGTGCCGCGTGGGCGGCCAGGCCGATGGTCAGTGCCAGCGCGGCGCGCCGCAGGGTGTGTTGTCTCATCTGTGTTGCCTCTCTGTGGATCTGGAGGGTGGGTGGAAAAAGCGTAAAAAGCAAGGGCCTCAGGCCGGTGCGGCGAAAGCGGCCATCAGGCCGCCCAGGGGTTTGGCGGGCGGTTCGGCGTAGTCGCCGCGCTTGCTGGTGCGCAGGCCCATGCCCACCAGCGATTCGGCCAGCTTGACCGCCGCGCTGACGCCGTCGACCACGGGCACGCCCAGGCGGTCCGCCAGGTGACCGCAGAGCTCGGCCATCCCCGAGCAGCCGAGCACGATGGCCCCGCTGCCGTCCTCGTCCAGCGCGCGCTCGCATTCGGCGAGGACGCGCCCGAACAGCGCGGCGTCGCGCGCCGCGTGCTCGAGCTGCAGCACCTCGATGCCGGTGGCGCGCACCCGTCGGCACTGGCGGCTGAAACCGTACTGCGTCACCAGCCGCTCGGCGCCGGCCACGGTGCGCTGCAGCGTGGTGACGATGCTGAAACCCGGCGCCAGCAGCGTGGCGGTGTGCATGGCGGCTTCGGCGATGCCCAGCACCGGGGCGCCCGACAGCTCGCGCGCCGCGTCCAGCCCGGGGTCGCCGAAACAGGCGATCACGTGGGCGTCGACCGACTGGCGCATGCCTTCGCGCACCGCCTGCAGCAGGCCCGGCACGGCCATGGCTTCGTCGTAGGCGCTCTCGATGGAGGCGGGGCCGTTGCGCGAACCCGAGACCAGGATGGACACCCCGGCGCCGGCGACCCGGCGCGCCGCCGCGCCGATCACGTCGGTCATGGCCATCGAGGTGTTGGGGTTGATGACTTGGATGCGCATGGAGCTGTCCGTGGGGTTTCGATTCGTTATGTTACCTTGTTTCGAGTTTTTGTCACAATCAATTATTTGATCGTGATAATAAAACTCGAATTTGTGGCTGTCAACCGATTCGTATGGCAGAATCGACCGCCATGCCCCGCCCCCGCAACACCCCCCCACCGTCCATCGAGCCCCGTGCCGAAGCCGGCGTCGATGCCGCCGCCGCCGAGCTGGCCGAAGAAACCCGCGTCCGCCAGGCCATCATCGATGCGGTGATGTCGCACCGCCTGCCGCCGGGCACGCGGCTGGTCGAGACGCCGCTGTGCGAAGCCTTCGGGGTCAACCGCTCGCTGCTGCGTCGGGTGTTCGTGCGCCTGGCCAACGAAAAGGTGATCGAGCTGCAGCACAACCGGGGGGCCGCCGTGGCCCAGCCCAGCCAGACCGAGATGCGGGAGGTGTTCGAGGTGCGCCGCCTGATCGAGGGTAGCGTGATGCGCCACCTGTGCCGTTGCGCCCGCCCGGCCGACCTGAGCGGCCTGCGCGCGCTGGTGCAGGACGAGCAGCGCGCCTACGAATCCGGCAACCGCTCGCAGTGGATACGGCTGTCGGGCGAGTACCACCTGGCGGCGGCCCGCGCGCTGGGCAATCGGGAACTCGAAGGGATCCTGCACACGCTGGTCGCCCGCACCACGCTCATGATCGCGCTCTACGACTCGCCTGGGCGCAACGCCTGCTCGTTCGAGGAACACCAGGCCATACTGGATGCGATCGCCGCCGGGGACCCGGAGCGCGCCTGCGCGCTCATGGACGAGCACCTCCAGACGGCCGAGGCCAAGCTGCGCCAGGAAGAGCCGGCCGCCGAGGTGGACCTGCTCAACCTGTTCAAACCGGCATGAACGCACCGGCCTTGCGGGCCGGCGGCGTGGCCGGACTGGGCCTCGCCCTCGGCCTGGCCCTCGCGCCGCTGGTGGCGCTGGGCTTTTCCCGTTTTGCCTACGCGCTGCTGCTGCCGGCGATGCGCGACAGCCTGGACTGGAGTCTGGCCCAGGCTGGCGCGCTCAACACCGCCAATGGGCTGGGCTATCTGGTGGGCGCGCTGGCC
This sequence comes from uncultured Comamonadaceae bacterium, assembly GCA_946482115.1. The sequence goes on along the minus strand of CAMLQP010000042.1, from coordinate 10,245 downwards.
GCCGCGCCGATGGGGCGGCGCTGGGGCGGCGCGCGCGTGTTCTCGGGCAGCCTGCTGCTGAGCGCCATCGCCCTGCTGGCCAGCGCCTGGCCCGAACGCTGGGAGCTGTTCCTGCTGGTGCGCGCCGTGGGCGGCGTGGCCACCGCCTGCGCCTTCGTGCTGGGCACCGAACTCGCGGCCCGGGCCCTGCCCGGCCGCCCCGCCACCGCGCTGGCGCTGTATTTCGCCGGTTCGGGCCTGGGCATGGTGGTCGCCGGCGCCGCGCTGCCGTGGCTGACCCCGGGCACCGAAGGCTGGCGCTGGGCCTGGAGCGGCATGGGGCTGGCGGCGCTGGCAGCCTTCGGGCTGGCGGGGCTGGCAGCCCGGCGCGTGCCGCCGGCCGCGCCGGGGCCGCTCACGGCGGCCGGTGCCGGCCTGTGGCCGTCGCTCTGGCCCAGCCTGGTGGCCAACGGCCTGTACGGCGCCGGCTACGTGGGCTACACGACCTTCGTGATCGCGCTGCTGCGCGAGGCGGGCCATGGCATGCCGGCCAGCGCGCTGTTCTTCATCACCCTGGGGCTGGCGTCGGTGCTGGCCAGCCCGGCCTGGGGCCGGGTGCTCGGCACGCTGCAGGGCGGGCGCGGGTTCGCGCTGGTCAGCCTGTGCGTGGGCCTGGGCACGGTGCCGGTGCTGCTGTCGGCGCACCCGCTGGCGCTGGCGGCGTCGGCCCTCACCTTCGGGGCCTGCTTCATGGCCGGCCCCGCCGCCGTCAGCGTGGCCGCCCAGCGGGCCCTGCCTCCGGTGCAACTGGCGGCGGGGCTGGGCGCGCTGACCGCCTGTTTCTCGCTCGGGCAGGCCATCGGCCCGCTGGCCACCGGCTGGCTGGCCGATGCCAGCGGTCGCCTCGACTGGGGCCTGTGGCTGGGCCCGGTCCTGCTGGCCCTGGGCGCGGTGGTGTCGTTGCGGCAGCGCTGAGCCGGGGCGCTCAGGCCGGGGGCGCGTGCTCCAGCGCCAGGCACAGGTCGGCCCAGGCCTTGGCCTTCTCGGCCGGGCTGCGCAGCAGGTAGGCCGGGTGGTAGCTGACGACCACCGGGATGTCGCCTTCGGGGGTCGGCAGGCGGTAGACCTCGCCGCGCAGCTTGCCCAGCGGGCCGGTGCGCCTGGCCTCGTCCACACCGGCCATGCCCAGCACGGTCTGCGCCGCGAAGCGGCCCACGGCCAGCACGATGCGCGGGCGCAGCAGCGCGATCTGGCGCTGCAGGAACGGCAGGCACTGCGCGATTTCGTCCGGCTCGGGGTTGCGGTTGTGCGGCGGGCGGCACTTGATGACGTTGGTGATATAGACCCGTTCGCCGCGTGCCAGACCCATGGCGTGCAGCATGCGGTCCAGCAGCTGGCCGGCCGCGCCCACGAAGGGTTCGCCCTTGATGTCTTCCTGCTCGCCCGGGGCTTCGCCCACCACCAGCCAGTCGGCCCGTCCGGTGTCGCCGACACCGGGCACCACGTTGCAGCGGCCCCGGCTCAGCGCACAGGCGCTGCAGCCACGCATGGCGTCCTGCAGGGCGGGCCAGTCCAGATGGGCGATCTCGGGCCTTTCGGCCGGCCGCACGGGCGCCGTGACCGGCGCGGGCGCGGCGGCAACCGGCACGGCGCGGGGCTCCGGGCGCGGCTCCGGACGCAGCTGGGGCTCCGGGCGCGGCGTCGGCGCCAGCACCCGGGCAACGGGCTCGGGCGCGGCTTCGGGCACCACCGCCGTGTCGGCAGCCGGTGCCGGCACCGGCCACCACGGGCGCACGCCCATCTCGGCCAGCATGGCGCGCTGGCGGGCATCGAGGCTCATGGGGCGCCCTCCGCGTCCTGCCCGGGCCACAGCGGCCGGCTCATCACGATGGCGTCCTCGCGCTCGGCGGGGCCGTTGGGGTAATAGCGGCGGCGCACGCCCACCTCCTTGAAACCCTGGCCCAGGTAGAGCGCGCGCGCCGGCGCGTTGCTGCGGCGCACCTCCAGCCACAGCCACCGCGCGTCCTGCCCGCGCGACCAGAGGGCCAGGGCGTCAAGCATGAAACGCGCCCAGCCCTGGCGCTGGTGGGCCGGCGCGACCGTGATGTTGAGCAGGTGCACCTCGTCCACGCCCTTCATGGCCACCACGTAGCCGAGCAGCTCGCGGCCGTCAGGCAGCACGGGGCCGCTGTCGCGCGCCAAGGGCTCGGCCACCAGCAGCTGGGCCTGGTGGCCGGCCGCCAGCGTGTCGCTGAAGTGGCGCTGCGACCAGGGGTGGGCGTAGGCGCTGTGCTCCACGGCCAGCACGGCGGTCAGGGCGGCCTCGGTCATGGGGGTGAACGCCACGCGGCGGTCCTGCGCCGGCAGGGTCCACCCGGTCTCGGGCAGCACCGCGCTCATGGGGCCACCCCGGCCGCCACCGCGGCCCGCTCGGCGGTGGTGAGCGCGACTTTGTCGCGCACGTAGAGCGGCTGCGCCAGCGCGGCATCGACCGCACCGCCGGCGGCCAGCGCCGCCGGTGCCAGCTGCAGCAGCGCGCGCGCGGTGGGCACCGTGGGGTACTGCGGCAGCGCCGCCAGCACGGCCGGGAAACGTTCGCCGTACACGGCACGCGCGTTGCCGGCCAGCCACCAGCCAGGGCCGGCCTCGAGCGCGTGCGCCAGCTCCTCGGGTCGGCTCAGGCGCGGCGCGCGCAGGGGGGCCAGCGCGTCACCCTCGACGCGGTAGCCGGCCACGTAGATTTCGTCCATGCGCGCGTCCAGCAGCGCGCCGACGTGGGTGGGCGCGTCGCCAGCCGCGCGGGCGGCCAGCAGCCCGGCCTGGGCCACGGCCGCCAGCGTGTCCAGCGGCAGCACCGGCACCCCGGCCGCGAAAGCCAGGCCCTGCGCCACCGAACAGGCGGTGCGCACGCCGGTGAAGGCGCCGGGGCCGCGCCCGAACACGATGGCGTCCAGCCCGTTGAGCGTCCAGCCGACCTGGGCCAGCAGCGCCTGCACCGTGGGAATCAGCGCCACCGAGGCCTGGGCGCCGCCCGCGCCGGTGTGCTCGGCCAGGACTTGCGTACCCGTGCCAACGGCCACCGACAGCGTGTCGGTGCTGGTATCGAAGGCGAGCAGGCGCAGGGAAGACATGTCCGAAGATTGTGCGTCAGGCAAAAGCCCGATTATCCGGGCCGGATAATGGCGGCCATGAAATGGGTTCTCCCGCCGCTGCTGACCGCCTGCCTGGCCCTGCCGCTGTCCGCCGCCCGGGCGCAGCCCGCGCCGCTGCCACCCGAAACCCTGCCCCCTGCGGTGACGGCCGCGCTGGCGCAGGCGCGCGTGCCGGCCAGCGCCCTGTCCGTGCTGCTGGTGGACGCGCAGCAGCCCGCCTCCGTCTACCTTAGCCACCGCGCCGACCAGCCGGTCAACCCGGCATCGGTGATGAAGCTGGTGAGCACCTTCGCCGCGCTGGACCTGCTGGGCCCGGCCTACACCTGGACCACCACGGTGCATGTGGACGGCGCCATCGCCGACGGCGTGCTGCAGGGCCATCTATATATACGCGGCGGCGGCGACCCCAAGCTGGTGACCGAGAAGCTGTGGCTGCTGATGCGCCGGGTGCAGGCCCTGGGCATACGCCGCATCGGGGGCGACATCGTGCTGGACCGCAGTGCCTTCGCGCTGCCGCCGGTCGATCCCGGTGCCTTCGACGGCGAGCCGCTGCGCCCCTACAACGCCACGCCCGACGCGCTGCTGATCAATTACAAGTCGGTGGTCATGACCTTCACGCCCGATGCCGCGGCCGGCGTGGCGCGCGTGAGCCTGGAGCCGCCGCTGGCCGGCGTGACCCTGCCCGCCAGCGTGCCGCTGCTGGGCAACGGCAGCGGCTGCGGCGACTGGCGCGGCGGGCTCAAGGGCGACTTCCGCGACCCGCTGAACCTGCAGCTGCTGGGCGGCTACCCGCCGGCCTGCGGCGAGCGCGTGTGGCCGCTGGCCTACCCCGCGCCCGAGCGTTTCGCCGAACGCGCGGTGCTGGGCATGTGGCAGTCGCTGGGCGGCCAGCTTGACGGCCGCGTGCGCGACGGCGCCGTGCCCGCCGGCCTGCCCACGCGCATCGCCCTGCCCTCGCCGCCGCTGGCAGAGGTGGTGCGCGACGTCAACAAGTTCAGCAACAACGTGATGGCCCAGCACGTGTTCCTGGCGCTGGGCGCGGCCAGCGGCCTGCCCGTCACCTTCGATGCCGCGCGCACGCGCGCCGCGCTGTGGTGGCGCGAGCGCATCGCTGCCGACGGGCCGCTGCCCGAGGTGGACAACGGCGCCGGCCTGAGCCGCAGCGCCCGCATCACCGCGCAGGGGCTGGCGCGGCTGCTGCAGGTGGCCTGGGCCTCGGGGCTGATGCCCGACCTGGCGGCCTCGCTGCCGGTCAGCGGCATGGACGGCACCCTGCGGCGCAGCCGCGCGGCCACCGGGCTGGCGCACCTGAAGACCGGCAGCCTGAACGACGTCGCCGCGATCGCGGGGTTCGTGCACACCGGCAGCGGGCGGCGGCTGGTGCTGGTGGCGGTGGTCAACCACCCGGGCGCCGGCGCGGCACGCGGCGCGCTGGAGGCCCTGACCGGCTGGGCCACCGGCCCCTGAGCCGCCGCTTCCTATACTGATCAGACGTATGCAAGCCCCAACGCTTTCACGTCGCGCGCGTCCGCCCGCCTGGCGCCACGGCTGGCTGGGGCTGCTGCTGTGGCTGGCGGCGGCCGGCGTGCAGGCACAGCTGGCCCTGCCCGACCCGCCAGCGCCGGTCGACGCCTGGCCCTCGGTACGGGTGCTGATCGACGAAACCGGCACGCTGGACATCGACGGCGCCCGCGCCGCGCGCGAGCGCTTCACCCCGGCCGACCCGGCCCATGCCGCGCTGGGCGTGCGGCCCCACCCGGTCTGGCTGCACCTGCCGCTGCGGGTGGACGCCACACCGGCCACCCCCTGGGTGCTGGACATCAACTACCCGGTGCTCAACCGGGTGGACATCTACCTGGAGCGCGACGGCGCGGCCCGGCCGGTGGCCACGCTGGGCAACCTGCAGCCGTTCGCCCAGCGCCCCCTGGGCGGGCGCAGCCTTGCCGTGCCGCTGGCGCTGGAGGCCGGCACGCCGCAGGCGCTGTGGCTGCGCGTCCAGACCGCCGGCGCCCTGGTGCTGCCGCTGACGCTGAGCCCGCTGGCGGACCACCAGCGCGCCGCGCTGGGCGAACAGATGCTCCAGGGCCTGCTCGCCGGCCTCGCGCTGTGCCTGCTGGCCTACAGCCTGGCGCAGTGGCTCACGCTGCGCGACACGCTGTTCCTCAAGTACGCGCTGCTGATCACCGGCAGCGTGGGCTTTTCCGTCTTCCAGTTCGGGCTGGGCACGCAGTTCCTCTGGACCGACGCGTTCTGGTTCGAGCGCCACGCGGCCGGCCTGACATCGCTGGCCGCCACCGCCGGCTCCTTCCTGTTCATCGAACACGCCCTGCGGAGCGGCAGCGGGCGCGCCTGGCAATGGACGATGCGCGGCGGCGCGCTGTTCTCGGTGCTGCTAGCGCTGGCCTACGCGCTGGGCCAGGTGCCCAGCCAGGCGGTGACGGCCGTCATGAGCGTGCTGGGCCTGCTGCCCGCGCTGCTGGGGCTGCCGGGCGCCTGGCGCCGCGCGCGGCAGGGCGACGCCATCGGCGCGTGTTTCCTGGCCGCCTGGCTGATCTACTTGCTGGCCACTGCCGTCATCATCGGCGTCATCCGCGGCCTGCTGCCGGTCAATTTCCTCACCCAGCACGCCTTCCAGTTCGGCGCCACGCTGGACATGCTGCTGTTCATGCGCGTGCTGGGCCTGCGCACGCAGGCGCTGCAGCTGCGCGCGCAGACCGCCACGCGCGAGCGCGACGCCATGGTGTCGCTGGCCCACACCGACCCGCTGACCGGCCTGCCCAACCGGCGCCACCTCAATGCGGCGCTGCAGGCCGCTCTGGCGCAGTGCGGCCCGGGGCGGCTGGTGGGCGTTTACGTGCTGGATCTCGACGGCTTCAAGCCCGTGAACGACCGGCACGGCCACGACGTGGGCGACGAGCTGCTGGCCGCCGTGGCGCAACGCCTGCGCACCCACACCCGCGCCAGCGACCTGATCGCGCGCGTGGGCGGCGACGAGTTCGTGCTCATGGCCACCGGGCTGACCGACGACGGCGCCGCCCAGGAGATCGGCCGCAAGCTGCTCGACGCTTTCGAGGCGCCTTTCGAGTCCATGGGCCACACCCTGCGCATCGGGCTGACGATAGGCTACGCCCTGGCGCCGCTGGACGGCAACGACCTCGTGGGGCTGGTCAAGCGCGCCGACGCCGCGATGTACGCGGGCAAGCAGGCGGGCAAGCACTGCCTGCGGCGCGCGGACTGAGCCTCAGCCGACCCTGGCAGGGGCGAAGCGCTCGAAGAACGCCTCGGGCGCGACCGGCGCGGACCAGTGGTAGCCCTGCCCCATCTCGCAGCCCAGCTCGCGCAGCAGCGCCAGCGTGTCGGTGTCTTCGATGCCCTCGGCCACGCACGCCAGCCGCAGGCCGCGCGCCATCTGGATGATGGCCGAGACGATGGCCCGGTCGTCTTCGGCCAGCAGCAGCCTGCGCGTGAACGACTGGTCGATCTTGAGGCAGCCGACCTCGAAACGCTTGAGGTAGCCCAGGTTGGAGTAGCCGGTGCCGAAGTCGTCGATGGCCAGGTTGACTCCCATGCCGCGCAGCCGCGAGAGCACCCCGGTCGCAGCGGACGAATCGTCCACGAACACCGACTCCGTGATCTCGAGCTCCAGGTGTCGCGACGCCAGGCCGCTGCGGTCCAGCGCGTTGGCCACCACGACGTCGAGGCTGCCGTGGCGGAACTGCACCGGCGAGAGGTTGACCGAGACACGGAAGTCGCTCCAGCCCGCGCGCTGCCAGGCCGCCGCCTGCCGGCACGCCTCCTGCAGCACCCAGGCGCCGATCTCCACGATCAGGCCGCTTTTCTCGGCCACCGGGATGAAACGCGCCGGCGGGATCAGCCCGAGCTCGGGATGGCGCCAGCGGATCAGGGCCTCGCCGCCGAACACCTGCCCGTCCGACAGCCGCACCTGTGGCTGGTAGTGCAGCACGAAATGCCCCTCCGCGAGCGCCTGCCGCATGCCCGAGGCCAGGTACAGGTGCTCGACGACGCTGGCATTCATCTCCGGGTCGTAGAAGCGGAAAGTGTTGCGGCCCGCGTCCTTGGCGCGGTACATGGCCATGTCGGCCTTCTTGGTCAGTTCGTCGAAGTCCTGCCCGTCGTCCGGGAAGACCGACACCCCCACCGACAGCGTCGCCGGCACGTCCAGCCCGTTGATCCGCAGCGGCTCCGTCATGCGCGACACCAGGCGGCTGACGTAGTTGGTCACGGCGTCGCGGCTGCGAAAGCCGCCCAGCAGCATCAGGAACTCGTCCCCGCCCGGGCGGCACAGCGTGTCGCTGGCGCGTATCCACTGCTGCAGGCGCTGCGCCACCAGCCGCAGGAACTCGTCGCCCGTCGCGTGGCCCATGGAATCGTTGATGGTCTTGAAATTGTCGAGGTCCACGTGCAGCACGGCCGCCAGCTCGCCCTGGCGCTGGCACAGCGCCGCAATGCGCACCATGCGGTCGCGCGCCAGCACCCGGTTGGGCAGGCCGGTCAGCGCGTCGTGGTGGGCCAGGAACTCGATGCGCTCCTTCTCCTCGCGCAGCCGCGCCATGGCCTGCTTGAGGTCCTCGCCCAGCAGCCACACGCCGTAGCCGGTGACCGACAGGATGACGGCGATGTCGGCCAGGATGGTCGGCCTGATCGCCCCCACGGGATGGACGTGCCAGCCGCTGACGTTGGCCCACACCAGCAGCGCCACCGTGCCCACCTGGAAGGCCAGCAGCGAGAGGAACAGCCGGCGGCTGCCCAGCATGGCCGCGAACACCAGAACCCCGGGGAAACCGAGCAGGGCGGAGTCGCGCAGGCCCTGGTTGGTCCACAGCATGAACGTCACCAGCAGGGTCAGCGTCCACAGCATCCACAGGGTGGCTGGCGCCAGCAGCCCGGCGCGCGCGCGGTGCAGCGCCACCATCAGGCCGGCGCTACCCACCAGCAGGCCGACGCAGTTGAGCCACCGCTGCAGCAGCAGGTATTGCAGCAGCAGCACGCCCAGGAACAGCAGGACGACGTGCAGCACCTTGACCAGGCGCTGCAGCCGCCAATCGTCGGCGCCCAGGGGCGAGGGGTTGTGCGAAACGTCCATGCGGTCCTGCGATGTGCGGCACCCGCCCCGTGCGCACGAGACCGGCAGGCAATTGTGAAACAAGGTCGAGTATGCGAAACGACCCGCCCGGCTGGCAAGCCTTTGACACCTCGGCGCGGACAGGATGCGGCTTGCGCACTACAGTGGAGCCATCAGCCACTCACCAACAGGATTGCCATGAGCCTTCGCATCACCCGGGACCCGAGCGGCCCGCTGCGCCACACCTTGCACCTCAACGGCCTGTCCATCCCCGTGGACGGCACGCCGGCCGAAGGCGGCGAGGCCAGCGGCCCGAGCCCGCACGACCTCTACGACGCCGCCCTGGGCGCCTGCAAGGCGCTCACCGTGATGTGGTACGCCAACAAGCGCCAGATCCCGGTGCAGGACGTGTCGGTGGAGGTGACGCGCGACGACAGCGAGGAGCGCGCCGGCACCTACCGGCTGCGGGCCGACCTCTCGGTGAGCGGCCCATTGAGCGAGGCGCAGCGCGCCGAGTTGCTGCGCGTGGCCGAGAAATGCCCGGTGCACAAGCTCATGACGCAGGTGCAGACCGTGGTGGAGACGCGGCTGATGCCGCCGGGCTGATCAGACCTTCTCGAGCACCAGGGCTATGCCCTGCCCCACGCCGATGCACATGGTGCACAGCGCGTAGCGCCCGCCCAGCCGGTGCAGCTGGCTGGTGGCCGTCGTCGCCAGCCGCGCGCCGCTGGCCCCCAGCGGATGCCCCAGCGCAATCGCCCCGCCCCAACGGTTCACCCGCTCGTCGTCGTCCTTCAGGCCCAGGTCGCGCAGCACCGCCAGACCTTGCGCGGCAAAGGCCTCGTTGAGCTCGATCACGTCCATCTGCGCCAGCGTCAGCCCGGTCAGCTCAAGCACCTTGCGCGTGGCCGGCGCCGGGCCCATGCCCATGATGCGCGGCGCCAGCCCCGCCGTGGCCATGCCCACCACCCGGGCCCTGGGCGTCAGCCCGTGTTTCGCCGCCGTCGCCTCGTCGGCCAGCAGCAGCGCGCAGGCACCGTCGTTCACCCCGCTGGCGTTGCCCGCCGTCACCGTGCCGTCGGCGCGCACCACGCCTTTGAGCCTGGCCAGCGACTCCAGGCTGGTTTCGCGCGGGTGCTCGTCCTGGCTCACCAGCACCGGCTCGCCCTTCTTCTGCGGGATGCTCACCGGCACGATCTCGGCAGCCAGGTGGCCGGCCCTCTGCGCCGCCACGGCCTTGAGCTGACTGGCCAGCGCCATGCGGTCCTGCGCCTCGCGCTCGATGTGGAAATCGGTGGCGACGTTCTCCGCCGTCTCGGGCATGGAATCGACGCCGTAGCGTTCCTTCATCAGTTTGTTGATGAAGCGCCAGCCTATGGTGGTGTCGTAGACCGCGTTGCTGCGGCTGAAGGCGCTGTCGGCCTTGGGCATGACGAAGGGCGCGCGGCTCATGCTCTCCACCCCGCCGGCGATCATCAGCGTGGCCTCGCCGGCCCTGATGGCGCGCGCGGCTGTGCCGACCGCGTCCAGCCCGGAGCCGCACAGGCGGTTGACGGTGGCGCCGGGCACGTCCTGTGGCAGGCCGGCCAGCAGCGCGGCCATGCGCGCGACGTTGCGGTTGTCTTCGCCGGCCTGATTGGCGCAGCCGTAGATCACGTCCGACACCGCCGCCCAGTCCACCCCCGGGTTGCGCGCCATCAGCGCCTGGATCGGCACCGCCCCCAGGTCGTCGGTGCGCACGCCGCTCAGCGCCCCGCCGTAGCGGCCGAAGGGTGTGCGGATGGCGTCGCAGATGAAGGCTTGGGGCTGGCTCATGAGGGGCTCCTGTCAGGTGAAATGTTTCACCCGACAGTATCTCAGGCCAGCCGGGTGCTCACTCGTCGCGCCCGCCGGCGATGCCCAGCAGGGCCAGCAGCGACTGGAACACGTTGAACAGGCTCAGGTAGACGCCCAGCGTGGCGGTGATGTAGTTGGTCTCCTCGCCGTCCTGCACGCGCTTGAGGTCGTACAGGATGAAGGCCGAGAAGATGC
>CAMLQP010000041.1 GCA_946482115.1 uncultured Comamonadaceae bacterium | reverse complement strand
TGTTTCATCACCGGCACGGTGATGATGAACACGATCAGCAGCACCAGCATCACGTCGATCAGCGGGATCATGTTGATCTCGCTCATCACCTCGTCGCTGTCGTTGTCGGGGGTGGCGAAGGCCATGGCGGGCTACTCGGTGAAGGGGTGACGGGTCAGCGGGCTTCGGACTTCTTCATCGGCACCACCACGGCGCCGGATTCGGCGTTCACGCGGCCGCCGGTCACGAAGTAGGCGTGCAGGTCGTGGGCGAAGCGGTTGAGCTTGTGCAGCACCGACTTGTTGCCGCGCACCAGGGCGTTGTAGCCCAGCACGGCGGGGATGGCGACGGCCAGGCCCAGCGCGGTCATGATCAGCGCCTCGCCGATGGGGCCGGCCACCTTGTCGATGGTGGCGGTGCCGGCGGCGCCTATGCCCAGCAGCGCGTGGTAGATGCCCCAGACGGTGCCGAACAGGCCCACGAAGGGCGCGGTGGAGCCGACCGAGGCCAGGATGGCCAGGCCCGACTGCAGGCGGGCGGTGAAATCGTCCACCGTGTTGCGCAGCGTGCGGGTCACCCAGTCGCTCACGTCCAGGCTGTCGTGCAGCTGGGGTTTCTGCTGGCCGTCCTGGTGCAGGATGTGGCGGGTGGCCTCGCGGCCCTGGATGGCGAGCTCGCGGAACGGGTTCTCGGCGTCGTCGCCCAGCTTGGACAGGCCGTCGGCGAAGTCGCTGCTGTGCCAGAAAGACTCGCAGGCGCGGGCCTGGGCACGGTGGCGGCGCAGGTCCAGCGCCTTGATGAGGATCACCATCCACGAGGCCAGCGACATCGCCAGCAGGATGACGGCCACGGTGCGGGTGACCCAGTCACCCTGTTGCCACACATGGGCCAGGCCGAATTGCGCTTCCATCAGAACTTACTCCAGTACGAAATTGAGAGGTACTTCAACCCACATGGCTTCGTCGATGCCGTTGCGCTTGCCGGGCACGAATTTCCAGCGGGTCAGCACGGTTTCCCGGGCTGCCCGGTCGAGGCGCTCGAAGCCGCTCGACCTGTGTATTTCCACGCGTGAGGGACGGCCATCCGTTTCGATGAACACCCGAAGCGTGACAACGCCCTGCTCGCCGAGCCGCTTGCTCAGGGCCGGAAAGGCGGGCCTGGGGTTGTTGAGGTAGTCGGCGTTGCTCGACGGCAGCTCGATGCGGGGCGGCGGCGGCGGTGCCGGTGGCGCGGGCGGCGCGCTGGCCGGTGCCGGCGCGGCCGCCACGGGCAGCTCGGTCACGGCCGTGGGTGCGTTGGGCGCGGGTGCGGGCGCCGGCAGGGGCGACGCCACCGGCAGGGGCGTGGGCGTCGGCGCGGGTTGCGGACGCGGCGCCTCGCGCCTGACCACCGGCTGCGGCCTGGGCGGCTGCGGTGCGGGCGCGGGCTGGACGGCGGGCGGCGCGGGCTCGATGAACTCGGCCAGTATCTGCGCCGGCACGATGACTTCCACCGCCCGGCGCAGCAGGCCGGACTGCAGCGCCCACAGCGCGCCCACGTGCAACACCACGACGGCCGAGGCGATCGCCACGTTGCGCGAACGCGGGGTGCGTGCAGACATGGGGGACGGGGCGGTGGGGGAAAACGACATAGTTTAGTGCCGAGGCGGGCGGGCGGGGCGCAGGGCCCACGCCGTGCCGGCGATGACCAGGATCAGGCCGACGCCCAGAGCGACGGTTGCGAGGAAGAGGGTGTCCATGCCGAGGCCTCCAGAGGGTGGCTGGCGCGTGAGACGCAGGCGCTGGGCTGTGTGGCGCGGCACTGGGCCACGATGTCGCGCGCGCAGCCTTCGCACTGGCCGCACTGGGTGGACACGCCCAGCTCGAACTGGATGTCGTCGAAGTCCAGACCGGCATGCACGTGACGGACGATGTCACGGTCGCTGACGCGTTTGCAGACACACACAATCATGAGGCGCTCACTGTGGCTGGCTGTTGATAGTGACGCAAGTATAAATGAGAATCTGTCTTATTTAGATTCTTCCGCGATTTTTTTCGCGTCCGCCCGCATCAGCCGGACAGCAGCCCCGGACCGGCATCGGCGAGCGTGCGGCAGCCGGTCAGCGCCATGGCGATCTCCAGCTCGTCGCGCAGCAGGCGCAGCATGTGGGCCACGCCCACCGCACCGCCGCAAGCCAGGCCGTGGACGACGGGGCGCCCGACCAGCACGGCCGTGGCCCCCAGGGCGATGGCCTTGAGGATGTCGGTGCCACGCCGTATGCCGCCATCCACCAGCAGCGGCACCCGGCCCTGCACGGCCTCGGCGACGCGGGGGAGCGCGTCGGCGGTGGCCAGGGCGGTGTCCAGCGTGCGGCCGCCGTGGTTGGAGACGATTAGCCCGCCCACGCCCAGCCCGAGGGCGCGGCGCGCGTCGTCGGGGTGGAGGACGCCCTTGAGCACCACCGGCAGGGGGGTCTGGGCCACCAGCCAGGCGACGTCGTCCCAACTGGGGGCCAGCGCCATCAGGTGGTCGAACAGCCGGCTTTCGCCCGGGCCGGGCACGGGCGCGGGCGGCGGGGCCGGCCGGTCGTCGAGCAGCACCGAGCGGACATCCGCCGGGCGCTGGAAGCGGGCCCGGCGCTCGCGGTCGCGCGCGCCCTGCACGGGGGCGTCGACCGTGAGGACCAGAGCCTCCGCGCCCTGGGCCTGGGCGCGCCGCACCAGTTCCAGGTTGTAGCCCCGGTCGCGCTGCCAGTAGAGCTGGAAGGCGAACGGGCCGGCGTCCGCGCCGCCGGGCGCGAAGGCCTGGGACACGGCTTGCAGCGGCGAGCTGGACTGGGTGCTGAGCACCAGGCCGGCACCCAGCGCCGAAGCGGCGGCGGCCGCGGCGAGTTCGCCGTCGGGGTGGGCCATGCGCTGCCAGGCCACCGGCGCCAGCAGGATGGGGCAGGGCCGCTCGCGGCCCCAGAGCGTGATGCGGGTGTGCCCGCCAGCCAGCGGCTGCAGGACGCGGGGCAGCAGCCGCAGCCGGTCCCAGGCCTCGCGGTTGGCCTTCAGCGTGATCTCGTCGCCGGCGCCACCGCTGAAATAGGCCCAGGCGTTGTCCGTCAGCCGCTGCTGCGCCAGGCGTTCGTGGTCGGCCAGCGTGAACAGGCCGTCGGGCAGCTCGTCCAGCCGGGGGGCGTTCATGTCTGGGCCCACAGGCGCAGCAGGTTGTGGTACGTGCCGGTCAGGGCGACGGTCTCGGCGCTTTCACCGTGGCGCTGGCGCAGGGCCAGCAGGTTCATGTCGAGGTCGTAGAGCAGCCGCCGCTGCTCGTCGCTGCGCACCATGCTTTCGACCCAGAAGAAGCAGGCCAGGCGCTCGCCGCGTGTGACCGGGCGCACGTGGTGCACGCTGGTGCCCGGGTAGATCACGGCATGCCCGGCGGGCAGCTTGATGGCGTGCTCGCCATAGGTGTCGGACACGCAGAGCTCGCCGCCGTCGTAGTCGGCCGGGTCGCTGAGGAAGACGGTGCAGGAAATGTCCGTGCGCACGCGCCGGCCATCGGCCAGCGTCCGCACGGCGTTGTCGATGTGCGGGCCATAGAAGTTCGCGTCGCCGGCGTAGCGGTTGACGCGCGGCGGGAAGACCCGCAGCGGCAGCACGGCGGAGAAGAACAGCGCGCTGCGGTCCAGGCCGCGCAGCACCATTGCGCGGATTTCCTTCGCGGCGTCGCAGTTGTTGGGCAACTGCTGGTTGTTCTTGACGGCACGGGCCTGGGCGCCGGCGCTCTTGCGGCCGTCGGCCCACGGGGCCCCGGGCAGCAGTTCGCGCACGCGTTGAAGCTCGGGGCCGGAGAGGATGTTGGGCAGTGTCAGCAGCATGGCCCGGAGGTTAGCGTCAAAAAGGCAAAAAGCCGCTCCACACGAGGCGGAGCGGCGAAATCCCTGGAGAGGATCGTGGTGGTCAGAACTTCATCGATGCGGTCACCTGCAGCATGCGGCCGGCGCCCGGGATGTAGTGGCCCGGGTAGGTCTGGTCGGCGTACAGCTTGTTGGTGACGTTGGTCAGGTTGGCCTTGAGCACCAGGCGGTCGAAGTCGAACTTGTATTCGGCCATCAGGTCGGCGGTGACGAAGCTGGGCACCGAGAACTCGGAGCGCAGTGCCCGGTCCTTGCCGCGGAAGTTCAGGCCGCCGCCCACGCGCAGCTTGGGCGTGATCTGGTAGGTGGTCCACACCGTGCCGCTGTGCAGGGGCGTCAGGGCCGGGCGTTCGCCCGCGCGCTCGCCCGGGGTGTTCACGTTGACGGCCTTGTCCACGCGCGCCACCGGCATCCACATGTACGAGCCATAGACCTCCCACTGCGGCGTCAGGCGGCCGGTGAAGTCGATCTCGGCGCCGGCGACGTGCCGCTTGCCGCTGAGAACGGCCACGTTGAGCAGCGGGTCGGTGTTGCGCTCGTGCAGCTTGGTGGCGCGGAAGATCGCCCAGCGGGTGGTGAAGCGCTTGTCGGCGGTGTCGTGCTTGCCGCCGAACTCGATGTTGATGCTCTGCTCGGGCGGCGTGGCGACCGTCTGGGCGCTGATCGAGTAGGCGTCGCCCGAGGTGTTGAACGAGCTGCCGGCCGAGAAGTGGAAGGAGTTGCGGTCGTCCGGCTGGTACAGGACGCCGGCGCGCTTGCTGATCTCCGACACCTTCATGCGGTAGGACAGCTCGGTCACCGGGCCCGGCGCGGCGTTGGGGATGTTGTACTGGACATAGTCGCCGCGCAGGCTGTCGAAGCGCAGGCCGCCGACCAGCTTCCAGAGCGGGGCGATCTGGACCATGTCCTGCACGTAGGCGCCCCAGCCGGTGGATTCGTACTGGTTGGCGACGCGCAGCACGCGCAGGGACTCGTCGACCCAGGCGCCGTCGTTGGGGGTGCCGACCGTGGTGTTGGGCTTGGCCGGCACGACCCCGCCCTGGGCGGCGTTCCGGGCCCCGTAGACGATCTTGCGTTCGCGGGTGATGTCGACGCCGGCCGTCAGCTCGTGCTTGACCCCGAGCGCGTCGAACTTGGTGCTGAAGTCGCTTTGCGCCTGCAGCGTGTCCATGGTCTGGATCTTGAGCTGGGTGCCGCGGGTGAGCACGGTGTTGGGCCCGAAGTTGTTCAGGTTGGCCGCCACGCCGCCCGGCTGCAGGCCGGCGGCGGCGAAACGCACCGTGCCCGCGCGCTGGTCGCGGTCGTACTGGGCCACCCTGACCTGCGTCTGCAGCCGGGTGTCGTGGTCGAAGCGGTGCACGTGCTTGACGCCCAGGATGGTGGCGCCGCTCTGGTTGTAGTCGCTGGCCATGCCGTAGTAGGCGGTCGGGTCCAGCGGCAGCAGGGCGCGTTCGGTGGCCGGCGCGCCGGCATAGGGCGCGATCCAGGGCATGCCGTAGTTGATGCCGTTGTTGTTGGCCAGGTGGTACAGGCTGGCTTCGAACTCGTTGCGCTCGCCAATGCCCCAGCGGTACGAGGCCGCCACGCCGCGCTTGTCCAGGCTGCGGCCGGTGCCGTCGTTCTTGGCCTCGGTGACCATGGCGTTGAGCCGCAGGGCGGAGCTGGCGCCGGTCTGGATGTTGAAGTCGCCCACGGCGCGCTTGTAGCCGTGGCTGCCCAGCGTCAGGTCGATCTGGTTCTCGTCGATCAGGCGCGGGGATTTGGTGACCTGGTTGACCGCGCCGCCGGTGGAGCCGCGGCCGAACAGCATGGACGCCGAGCCGCGCAGCACCTCCAGGCGGTCCAGCGCGAAGGTGTCGCGGTCGTAGATGGCGGGGTCGCGCATGCCGTCGATGAACAGGTCGCCGTTGGCCTGCAGCGCGAAGCCGCGCAGGCGGATGTCTTCCTCGCCGCCCTCGGCCGCCAGGAAGCTGATGCCGGCGGTGTTCTTCAGGGCTTCCTTGACGGTGTCGAGGTTGCGGTCATCGATCAGTTTCTCGGTCACCACCGTGACCGACTGCGGAATGTCGCGCAGCGCCTGCGTGCCCTTGCCGATGGAGGTCTGGGTGGCCCGCAGCGCATCCTTGCCCTCGGGCGCCTCGGCCTGTTCCTTCACGGTCACGGTCGGCAGCGTGGCGGTGGGAGCGGGGGCCGTCTGCGCCAGCGCGCTCAGGCTGCCGGCCAGCAGCATGGCGCCCAGGGGCAGGGCGGGGGCGGCGGTGGCGCGGCGTGGAGAAGGGGCGGCGGCACGGGCCGCGCGGCGGTTTCTGCGGGTGGATGGCATGACGTGAAATCACAGGACGCGGTTGTCGGCTGGCTGTGATCGGACCGCACGCGGGGGTCATCCACTGGCTGGCTGGAAGCGGGTAGTGTAAACGTAATGCGAACGATTCGTAATAAGTTGGTGTAAAAAGGAGAACCGATGTGGCGATGCAGCGACAGAGTGCACCCCTTGGTGGAAGGGGCGAATATGCTGCCATGCAACATTCTTTCTATGGGTTGAATAAACACTATTAATCATGAAGATCGATAGTTATAAGTTATGATTCAAGCCATCCCGTTTTTCATCAACCCAAGGAGTACGACATGTCCCTGATCAACACCCCGGTCCAGCCTTTCAAGACCCAGGCCTTCCACAACGGCAAGTTCATCGAAGTGACCGAGCAGAGCCTCAAGGGCAAGTGGTCCGTGCTGATCTTCATGCCGGCTGCCTTCACCTTCAACTGCCCGACCGAAGTGGAAGACGCCGCTGACAACTACGCCGAGTTCCAGAAGATCGGCGCCGAGGTCTACATCGTCACCACCGACACCCACTTCTCGCACAAGGTGTGGCACGAAACCTCGCCCGCCGTGGGCAAGGCCAAGTTCCCGCTGGTGGGCGACCCCACCCACAGCCTGACCAACGCCTTCGGCGTGCACATCCCCGAAGAAGGCCTGGCGCTGCGCGGCACCTTCGTGATCAACCCTGACGGCGTGATCAAGACCGCCGAGGTGCACTCCAACGAGATCGCCCGCGACGTCAAGGAAACCCTGCGCAAGCTGAAAGCCGCCCAGTACACCGCCGCCAACCCCGGCCAGGTGTGCCCGGCCAAGTGGAACGAAGGCGCCAAGACCATCGCTCCCTCGCTGGAACTCGTCGGCAAGATCTGACGACGGCCTGACCAACGTCTTTTTGAACGTTGAGCGTAGGGCGTTCGGCCCGCGCCGAGCGCCCCTCGCCCAACGCTGAAATACAGGAGTCCACCATGCTTGACGCCGCCATGAAATCGCAGCTGCAGACCTACCTGGGCATGCTGCGCCAGCCCATCCGCCTGATCGCCTCGCTGGACGACGGCGCCAGCTCGGCCGAGCTGCGCGCGCTGCTGGAAGACATCGCCAGCCTGTCGGACAAGGTGAGCCTTGACGCCACCGGCAGCGACGCCCGCAAGCCCTCGTTCGTGATCGCCCGCGAAGGCGAGGCCACCGGCGTCCGGTTTGCCGGCATCCCGCTGGGCCACGAGTTCACCTCGCTGGTGCTGGCGCTGCTCTGGACCGGCGGCCACCCGCCCAAGGTCGAGCCCGAGGTGATCGAACAGATCAGGGCCATCGATGGCGACTTCGATTTCGAGGTCTACATGTCCCTGACCTGCCACAACTGCCCGGACGTGGTGCAGGCGCTGTCGCTGATGGCCATCTTCAACCCGCGCATCCGCACCACCGTGATCGACGGCGGCCTGTTCCCGGCCGAGGTCGAGGCCCGTCAGGTCATGGCCGTGCCCATGGTGTTCCAGGGCGGCCAGTCCTTTGGCTCCGGCCGCATGGGCGTGGAGGAAATCCTCGCCAAGCTGGACACCGGCGCGGCCGCGCGCGAGGCCGCGAAGATCGCGCAAAAGGACGTGTTCGACGTGCTGGTGGTGGGCGGTGGCCCGGCCGGCGCGGCGGCTGCCATCTACGCGGCGCGCAAGGGCATTCGCACCGGCGTGGCGGCCGAGCGCTTCGGCGGCCAGGTGCTGGACACGCTGGCGATCGAGAACTTCATCTCGGTGAAGGAAACCGAGGGCCCGAAGCTGGCCATGGCGCTGGAGCAGCACGTCAAGAGCTATGAGGTGGACGTGATGAACCTGCAGCGCGCCGAGGCGCTGATTCCCGGCGAGCTGCATGAAGTCAGGCTGGCCAGCGGCGCCTCGCTCAAGGCCCGTTCGGTCATCATCGCCACCGGCGCACGCTGGCGCGAGATGAACGTGCCCGGCGAGCAGCAGTACCGCGGCAAGGGCGTGGCCTACTGCCCGCACTGCGACGGCCCGCTGTTCAAGGGCCGGCGCGTCGCCGTCATCGGCGGCGGCAACTCGGGCGTCGAGGCCGCCATCGACCTGGCCGGCATCGTCGAGCACGTGACCCTGCTGGAGTTTGGCGATGCCCTGCGCGCCGACGCCGTGCTGCAGCGCAAGCTGCACTCGCTGGCCAACGTCAGCGTCATCACCCAGGCGCAGACCACCGAGGTGCTGGGCGATGGCAGCAAGGTCAGCGGCCTGCGCTACACCCACCGCCGCACTGGCGCCAGCCACGACATCGAGCTGGCCGGCATCTTCGTGCAGATCGGCCTGCTGCCCAACACCGACTGGCTCAAGGGCACGGTCGCGCTGAGCAGCCGGGGCGAGATCGAGGTGGACGCGCGCGGCGAAACCTCGGTGCCCGGCGTGTTCGCCGCCGGCGACGCGACGACCACGCCCTACAAGCAGATCATCATCGCCATGGGCGAGGGCGCCAAGGCCGCGCTCAGCGCCTTCGACCACCTGATCCGCCTGCCGGTGGCCGAGAGCGACGTGACCGAAGAGGAAGCGGCGGCCGCCTGAAGGTGTTTCCGCCGGGGACACCACGCCGCAGGCGCGGCGCGGGGGTGGGTCAGCTGACTTCGCCCATCTGGCTCTGCAGGTAGTTCGGCAGGCCCACCTTGTCCACCAGCTCGATCTGGGTCTCGAGGAAATCGATGTGCTCCTCGGTGTCGTCCAGGATGTCCTGCAGCAGGTCGCGCGAGACGTAGTCGCGAACGCTCTCGCAGTGGGCGATGCCGTCCTTGATGGTGGCCTGGGCGCCCGTCTCCAGCGCCAGGTCGCAGCGCAGGATTTCGGGCACGTCCTCGCCGATGCTCAGCTTGCCCAGGTCCTGCAGGTTGGGCAGGCCGTCGAGCGTGAAGATGCGGTCCATCAGCTTGTCCGCGTGTTTCATCTCGCCGATGGATTCGTCGTATTCCTTCTTGGCCAGCTTGTCCAGGCCCCAGTGCTTGAGCATGCGGTAGTGCACGAAATACTGGTTGATGGCGGTCAGCTCGTTCTTGAGCTGGGCTTGCAGGTGCGCGATGACCTTGGCGTCGCCTTTCATGGTGCGTCCTTTTGTTGTGGTTGTGATGCCGCATTGTCGCCCTGTGGCGGCAGGGCGGACGTTCAAACCCCCACGGAAGCGGTCTGCATGCGGGTCAGCATGAAAAAGATTCGCGTTCCGTTTGCGTGGGCACGCGCCGCCTTAGCCTGTCCGGCGGCACGCCGCAATTGCGGGTCGCCTGAATGGCAGGGCGGGGCGCGGCGTGCCCACAATGCACGCATGAGCCACGCCCCGCCTGCCACCACGCTGTCCGTTCCCGATCTGTTCCAGCGCCTCAAACGCGCCGCCGCCGGCGAGCAGCCGCAGCGCGAGGCCGGCAGCTTCTCGCCGGTGCAGCGCTACCTGGACCCGGCGCGCCTGCCGCTGGAGCTGGCCGGCCTGCGCCGCTGGCCCCAGCCCGCCGCGCCCGGCGCGGCCCTGGCCCGGGCGGGTGACTGGCTCGCCACCCGCGTGCACGGCCAGCCCGTGCTGCTCACGCGCGGGGCCGACGGCGCGGTGCGCGCCCACCTCAACGTCTGCCGCCACCGGGGCGCCGCGCTGGTGCCCGACGGCGCCAGCGGCAGCGGGCGCGAGCGCTTCGTCTGCCCGTACCACAGCTGGACGTACAGCAACACCGGCGCCTGCGTGGGCCGCCCGCACGAGGCCGACTTTCCGCACGCGCCGCGCGAGCAGTCCGCGCTGGCCGCCTTGCCCTGCACCGAACGCCTGGGCATGGTCTGGGTGGTGGCCGACCCGCGTGTGCCCGCCTTTGACTGGGACGGCCACTTCGGCCCGCTGGCCGCCGAGATCGAGGCGCTGGGCTTCGACGCGCACACCGCCGCGCCGCTGGACCGGCGCTTCGAGGTGGACTGCAACTGGAAGCTGGTGTTCGACGCCAACCTGGAGAGCTACCACTTTGCCTACGCCCACCGCCAGACCATCGCCCACCTGTTCCACGACAACGCCGTGGTGCAGGATGCCGTCGGCCCGCACCAGCGCATCGTGCTGCCCAAGCGCAGCCTGGCCGACCTGACGCACGCGCCCGAGACGCTGGCCGGCCTCGCGCGCCACGTCAATGTCATCTATTACCTGTTCCCGTCCACGCTGCTGCTGTGGGAGGGCGACCACATCAACGGCTTTGGCGTCACGCCGCTGTCGCCCGCGCGCAGCGCCGTCACCGGCTGGCTGCTGGCGCCGGCGCGGTTCGCGGCCAAGCGCCCGCCCGACTACTGGCAGCGCAACTTCGAGATGTTCTGGGCCGCCATCGACGAAGACTTCGCCCTGGCCGCCAGCATGCAGGCGGGCCTGGCCAGCGGCGCCAGCCAGGCGCTGGTGTTCGGCCGCAACGAGTTCGCCTGCCAGCGGTTCCACCAGGACGTGGAGCAGCGGCTGCTCGCGCCGCCGGATGCGGTAGGCTAGCGCCTGCCCATGTGCTCCAACTACCGCGCCGCCACCAGCCCCGAACGCCTGGCCACCTACTTCGGCGTCGTGCACGCCCACGAGGCGCCGGCCGCCGACACCTACCCCGGCGGGCTCGCACCCTGCATACTGCCGGCCCGCTCGCCCGATGGCGTGGCCCGGCACGAACGCGCGCTGGTGGGCGCCATCTTCCGCCTGGTGCCCGACTTCGTGGCCAAGGTCGCCTGGGCCCGCCACACCTACAACGCCCGCTCCGAAACCGTGGCCAGCAAACCCACCTACCGGGGCCCGTGGCGCGCGGGGCAGCGCTGCATCATCCCGGCCGACTGGATCTACGAGCCCAACCACGAAAACGGCCGCCACGAGCGCTGGCGCATCCAGCGGGCGGACGGCGAGCCCATGGGCATCGCCGGCATCTACGAAACCTACGAGCACCAGGGCCGCACCTGGCACACCATGTCCATGCTCACCGTGAACGCGGACCAGCACCCGTTCATGAGGCGCTTTCACGAGCCCGACGAGGAAAAGCGCATGGTCGTCATCCTGCAGCCCGAGGACTACGGCGCCTGGCTGGGCGGCACCGTGGCCGAGGCCACGCGGCTGCTGCGCCCCTGGCCCGGCCTGCTGGAGGGCTTTCACGACCCCGCGCCGGCCCGCGCCCCGCGCGCCACCAGCGGGCAGACCGTGCGCCCGCCCCGGCCGGCGCCCGCCGGCGAGACGGGTCAGCTGTTCTGAGCCGCTAGCGCAGCCGCGCGCACTGGGCGTTGGCCTGGTCGGAGCTCAGCCGGTTGAGCGCCTCGTTCATGCAGGCCCAGTAGCGCCGCTCGCTCTGCACGTTGCGCGTTTCCTGCTGGGCCAGCCGCTCCTGGTTCTGCTGCTGGCGGCGGCGTTCCTCGTTCTCGCGCTGCAGCGCCTGCTGGGCTTCCCGCTGGCGCTGGGTCTCGATGTCCCGACGCACCGCCGCCACGTCGCGCTCGAAGGCGCGGTTCTGGCTGTCGTCCATGTTGGCCTTCAGGCTGGACACGTGCGTCGTCAGGCTGGCCAGCTGGCCATTCAGCGACTCGACCTCGCGCTTGAGCCGGTCGTTTTCAGCCACCTGGGCCGCCACCTGGGACTTCCAGCGCGCCTGGGACGCCTGGTACTGGTAATAGAACAGCACCGCCATCAGCACCAGCGCGCCGGCCATGATGGCCCAGGTCCTGCCGGGCGCCGTCGCCGGCGCAGCCGGGGCAGCGGTCACGCCACCCTCGGCCGCCTCGTCGCGCAGCCGCTCGTCGTAGGCGCCGCGCTTCGTGGCATCCGCCAGGATCTCGTAGGCGATCCGGGCCGAGGCCAGACGCTGCTTCGCATCCGCCTGGCCCTGCTCCATCAGCGGCTCCAGTTCTGCCTGGAGGTGGCGCCAGGCCACCTCGATGAAAGCGGGGGAGGCATTCGGCGAAACGCCCAGGGCGTCGTACAGCGTCTTTCGGTTCATGGTTGAGCTGCCAGCGGATGGAAAGGAAAGGGCCCTAGCGCAGCAGGGCCGGCGCCAGACTGGCCAGCACCGCCACCGCCAGCGTGCCCACCAGCCCCATCACGGCAAAACGCCGCTGCTCCTTTGGCGCCACGATCAGATAGGTCAGGCAGCCGAAGAACGCGAGGACGAGGAAGGAGGCGAGGGTGGGGGACATGGCGGGTCGGTCAGAAGTCAGCGGCATTCTAGGCCGGCGCCACCGGATCTCGATTGGCAGGCCGCGCCATGGCGCGTAGACTGGCCCGGCCCAAACACCCACCGGAGCTGCCATGCATTTCGCCATCTCGACCACCTGGGGCCCCACCGACGTCACCCGCGCCGCACTGCCGTTCGTGTTCGCCGCCTCGGCCCTGCAGGCGGGCGACACCGTGGTCATCATGCTGTTCCACGACGCCGTGAACGTGGCGCTGGAAGGCACGCACCCCAAGATGATCCCCTTCGGCCCGCCCTCGCGATTCGCCGAGGTGCTGGAGCATCCCAACGCCCAGGTCATCGTCTGCAAGCCCTGTGCCGAAATTCGCGGCATCCAGGCCAGCATGCTGGTCAAGGGCGCCGTGTTCGGCGGCATGAACGACCTGCACGCCCACGCCTCCCGGCCCGACGCGCGGATGGTCAATTTCTGAAGGCCCGACCGGCCTCCGGGTCGGTCACCGTCATAGCGGCCGCGTGCCCTTGCACGCCGGGTAGGCCGAACAGCCCCAGAACGCGCTGCCCGCCGACGTGCCCCGCTTGGCCACGCGCCGCACCATGGGCTGCGCGCAGGCCGGGCAGGGCGGCGTGCCCGCCGGCGTCATCGGGTCCAGCTCCTCCACCGGCACCGCCGCCTGCAAGGGCGCCACCTCCCGGGCTTCCCGGGCCTGCCGCAGCAGCGCCAGCAGCTGCGTACCCTCCATCAGCCGGATGTTGCGGCCCGACGCGAACGCCACCGCGTCCTTGGTGAAATGGCCCGACGTCACCACCACGCCCGCCGCCGCGCCATGCGCCGCCATCACGCCATACAGCTCGCGCACCACCGCCACCCCCACCCGGAACGCCTTCCACTGCTTGCACTGCACCAGCGTGGTCTCGCCGTTCTTCTTCAGCACCAGGTCCACGCCGCCATCGGCACCGCCGCCGCCGGTTTCCTTCACCGCATAACCCTGCCGCCGGAAACCCTCGCCCACCAGCAGCTCGAACTCCCGCCAGCTCATGTCTTGCAGCACATCGGCCGCCGACGACTGCGTGGTGTTGTCCAGCAGCGCGCTGCGCCGCCGGCGCCGGACAAACGACACCAGCGCACCCAGCACACCGATGGCCGGCACCAGGTACTGGCCGACCAGGGCGAAGGACCGCCAGAGCGTGGACGTCATCGCGCTGCCGAGCTGCGCCGTGCCGGTGACCCGGGGCAGCGGCGCGGAGGCGATGGGGCTCAGGACCACATAGCCCAGCACGGCGACCAGCAGGCCCACCCACCAGGGGAAGCGGGCCACCAGATCGATCAGGTCTTCGGCGAGGGAGGTTTTTGGGCGGCGGGGCATGGGTTGCGGGTGAGGGATACCAGTGGGAGTCATCCTACTTCAGGTATCAGTAATCGCAAATAAGGGTGCCACCGCGTGTCGAGGCGACCGCATGGACGAAGCCCGGCACCAGAACGTCGGCGTGTCGTACGAGGGGGGCAACGGGCCTGTTCAGCAGTTGATAAATATGTGGAAACCCACAGTTCCGTAACGTTTACTCACAAAGCTAGACTGAATTTGCATGGTTTTCGACGCCAACTGATCGCCGCCAATCCCGCCTGCATGGGCGGCTCCCGGGTGATCAGCGTGCTGCAGTTCTCCGATCGTGGTTCAGGAGGCTCTATGAAAACGCTGGAAGAAGCCGATATCCACCGGCATCGTGCCGACGGTACAGACGCCGGGTTGATGCATCGAATCAACGAATTCCCGCTCTCCGAGCAGGATGCCGAGATCGGATTTGAGGAAAAACTTGCGCGTGAACAGTGCTGGACACTGGGGCATGCCCGGCGAGTGGTTCAGGAATACCGGCGCTTTCTGTGGTTGACCCAGGTGGCGGGCACCCCCGTGTGCCCATCCGCCGACGTGGACGAGGCCTGGCATCTCCACATCACCCAGACCCGCTCCTACCGCATGCTGTGCGAGCAGGTTCTGGGCCGATTCCTGCACCACGAGGCCTCCAAGGAGAGCGAGGCCGAGCTGGAGCGGCACAAGGCCATGTACACGAACACGCTGGAAGCCTACGCCCGATGGTTCGGTGCCCCGCCGCCCGCTGACATCTGGCCCGACGTGTTCAGCCGCTTCCGCCTGCATCAGGAGCTGCCCCAGGTGGCGGGCATCCGCTTGCCAGCCCTTTTCGGGAGTTCGGATGCGACCTTGAATGTTGTCATCGGCAGCGCATTGGTGGGCGGCTGGGCATTCATGAAAGGGGTGGGCGTCCAGCCCTGGCTGTCTTCTGGGGACTGGGCGTTCAGCGGTCTTTTCGTCCTGTGTGCCGCCGCTGTCCTGCTGGGCTACCTCGTCTGGCGTTCAATGACTCTCCAGGCCCGAAAGGCCGTTCCCGTGCTGGACCCGTACGAGGCGGCATGGCTCTCGGGTGGGCATGAGCGCGTCAACGGCGCGGTCATCGCATCGCTGGTTCAGCGCGGCTGGCTGATCCTGAAGGCCGAGCACAACGACAAGGACATCGTGGGCGGAAGCTGCCACCGCAGCGTCAATCCGCAGCCCCCCGAGGCGGCTCGAAACCTGGACGCCATCGAGCGAGCCTGCCTGAAGACCATCGGCGACGACAAGCTGGATATCGAAGTCACACGCCGGGCGCTGGACAACCAGCGGGAGGCCATTGCCTTGCGGCTGCAGCGGGCGGGGCTGATGCTGGGGCGCGGCTATACCGAGCCAGGCCGCCTGATTGCGGGCGGCCTCATGCTGGTGCTGTTGATCGTGGGGTCTGCACGCTACATGGAGGCCATCGCCGCCGGGCGCTGGCTTCCGGGGCCCTTGCCGCTGCTGCTGTTTGTTGCGGCCCTGTTTGCGCGAGGCCTGCTCGTCGCCGAGCGCGCCCGTTCTTTGCAAGGGGAGCGGGCACTGCAGCGGACCCGCGAGCGGCACTCGCAGCTGGAGGCCGGTTTGCCACAGGCGCTTGCAAGGGCCCGCAAGACCGAGCCGGATGGCCCGGGCCTGAGTCCGGCAGCGCTCACCGCGATGGCGTTTGGCCTTTTCGGGACCCAGGCGCTGATGGCGGACTCCATGTACGCCGGCATCAATTTCATATTTCCCGACGGCAGCGGGAATGTCACCGGCAACTCGGGCAGTGCCGCAGGATGTGGCGGCGGCTGTGGGGGGTGTGGCGGATGCGGGGGGTGTGGCGGGTAAGGGCCGCTTGGGCTGCTGCCGGTTCCGTTGACACCGACCTAAGCTTCTTGAGCTTTCTCGAA
>CAMLQP010000040.1 GCA_946482115.1 uncultured Comamonadaceae bacterium | reverse complement strand
CAGCGGGCGCATCAGCCCCGACTACATGTGCATGGACTCCACCATCCCGCGCAAGCGGCTGGCCGATATCCTGCTCGCCATCCAGGCAATGGAAAAGAAATATGAACTGCGCTGCGCCAATGTGTTTCATGCCGGCGACGGCAACCTGCACCCGCTGATCCTGTTCGACGCCAACGACCCCGACCAGCTGCACCGCTGCGAGCTGTTCGGCGCCGACATCCTGGAAACCAGCGTGGCCATGGGCGGCACCGTCACCGGGGAACACGGCGTGGGGGTGGAAAAGCTCAACAGCATGTGCGTGCAGTTCAGCGCCGAGGAGAACGCCCAGATGTTCGCGCTCAAGCGCGCCTTCGACCCCCAGGGCACGCTCAACCCCGGCAAGGTCATCCCCACGCTGCACCGCTGCGCGGAATACGGCAAGCAGCTGGTGCGTGCCGGGCAGATGCCCCACGCCGATCTGCCACGTTTCTGAACCATTTCTCACGCCTTCCGGATTTGACATTGCGTTACAGTCTGCGGCATGAGCGTGCCCGCAGACCACCTGCCGGAGGAGTTCTTCACCGGTCTGTTTCCCGAGCCAGCCCCTTCACGGGGCCTGCCCGCCGCGTCGCATGCCGCCGGTGCCGATGCCGGCTTCCTGACCCGCGTGCTCGACCACCTGCCGGGCATGGTGGGCTATCTGGACCTGCAGCTCAGCTGCCGCTGGGCCAACCGGGCACTGCGCCAGTACGTCCACCCCGACGGGCCTGACCTGGCCGGCATGCCGGTGCAGGACCTGTTCGGCCCGGGCCTGCTGGAAGCCATGCTGCCCGCGCTGGCCATGGCGCTGCGCGGCCACGCCCAGACCTTCGAGGCCAGCGGCCACGACGTCCACGGCCCCTGGCGCCTGGCCGGCCAGGTGGTGCCCGACCTGGGACCGCAAGGTGTCGCCGGGCTGTTCTGCCACCTGCAGACGGCCGAAGTGCCCGCGCCCCACGACCGCGACCCGGCCCGGCCGGCCAGCGAAGCCGAGCACCGCCTGCGGCTCATGCTCGACGGCCTGCGCGACCACGCGGTGTATTTCCTGGACACCCAGGGCCGCGTGAGCGAGTGGAGCGCCAGCGCCGAGCGCCTGCTGGGCTATGCCACGGGCGAGGTCCTGGGCAGCGCCTTCGAGCGCTTTTACGCCGCCAGCCGGCGCGACGATGAATCTCTGGACGCCGACCTGGCGCTGGAGCGCGCCGCGCTGTTCGGCCAGTTCGAGAGCACGGGCTGGCGCCAGCGCAAGGATGGCAGCCGCTTCTGGGGCCAATCGGTGCTGACCGCGCTGCGCGACGAGACCAGCGGCGAGTCGCTGGGCTTTTCGTGCCTGACGCGCGACATGACCGAGGTGCGCCGCCTGCAGGAGCTGTTGCAGGAGCTGAACCAGACGCTGGAGGCGCGGGTGCAGGAACGCACCCGACAGCTGCTGGAGGCCAACCGCGACCTCGAGTCCTTCTCCACCTCGGTCTCGCACGATCTGCGCGCGCCGCTGCGCCACATCACCAGCTTCGTCGACATCCTGCAGCAGCACCTGGGCCAGCAGGCCGACCCGACGACGCTGCGGCACCTGGACACCATCTCCGGCGCCGCCCAGCGCATGGCGGCGCTGATCGAGGGTCTGCTGGCGTTCTCGCGCCTGGGCCTGGCACCCCTGAACAAGCGGCCGGTGGGCATGGCCACGCAAGTGGGCGCCAGCATCAACCGCCTGGGGCACGACCTGGCCGGCCAGCAGGTGGACTGGGACGTGGCCCCCGACCTGCCCACGGTGCAGGGCGACGCGCTGCTGATCAGCCAGGTGTGGGACAACCTACTGGGCAACGCGCTGAAATACTCGCGTCCGCGCGAGCGCTCGTGCGTGCGGGTGGGCTGGCGCGAACATCCGGACGAAGGCCTGGTGTTCTGGGTTTCGGACAACGGCGTCGGCTTCGACCCGGCGCGCGCGCACCGGCTGTTCGGCGTCTTCCAGCGCCTGCACCGCACCACCGAATTCGAAGGCACCGGCATCGGCCTGGCGCTGTGCCGGCGCATCATCGAGCGCCATGGCGGGCGCATCTGGGCCGAAAGCCGGCCCGGCGAAGGCAGCACCTTCTACTTCGCGCTGCCCGGCGACGCCGCGGCCTGAAGCCCGCGCAGCACCCAGCGCCGCGTCTCGGCCGGGTCGATCACGGCGTCGATCTCCAGCGTGGCGGCCATGTTGAGCGCGCCGCCGGCCTCGTACTGCTGCCCCACCAGGCGCTGGTAGAGGGCCTCGCGCTCCGGACCCTCGGGCACGGCCTCCAGTTCCTTGCGGAAACCCAGCCGCACCGCGCCCTCCAGCCCCATGGCGCCGAACTCGCCGCTGGGCCAGGCGACGGTGAACACCGGCGCGTGGAAGCCGCCGGCCGTCATGCCCATGGCGCCCAGGCCGTAGCCCTTGCGCAGCACCACCGCAAAGGTGGGCACGCGCAGCCGCGCGGCGGTGTTGAACAGATCGCCCACGCGTCGGACCATGCCGGTGCGTTCGGCCTCCGGCCCGACCATGAAGCCCGGCGTGTCCACCAGGCTGACCACCGGCAGGCCGTGCGTGTCGCACAGCCGCAGAAAACGGGTGGCCTTGTCGGCCGCGTCGGCGTCGACCGCGCCGCCCAGGTGCTGGGGGTTGTTGGCCATGAGGCCGACCGGGCGGCCGGCGATGCGCGCCAGCGCCGTGTGCAGGCCCAGGCCGTAGCCCTCGCGCAGCCACAGCACCGAATCCACATCGGCCAGCCCCCGCACGGCCTGGCGGCTGTCGTAGACGCGCAGGCGGTTCTCGGGCACCACCTCGCGCAGCGCGGCGGCGTCGGGTTCGGTGAAGGCGGGCTGCGGCCCCTGGAAGTAGGACAAGGCCTGGCGCACCGCGCCGGCGGCCTGCACCTCGTCGTCCACCAGCACGTCGATCACACCGTTGGCATGCTGCACCGCGGCCGGTCCGATGGCCTCTGGCGCGAAGCGGCCCAGGCCGCCACCCTCCACCATGGCCGGGCCGCCCATGCCGATGTTGCTCGTCCGCGTGGCGATGACGATGTCGCAGCAGCCCAGCAGCGCCGCATTGCCGGCGAAGCAGCGCCCGCCGGTGGCGCCGATCAGCGGCACCCGGCCCGACAGCCGGGCCAGCGCGGCGAAGGTGCCCACGTGCAGGCCGGCGACGATGGGCATGTCCACATCGCCCGGCCGACCGCCGCCGCCTTCGGCCCACAGCACCACGGGCAGGCGCCGGGCCTCGGCCACGCCCAGCAGGCGGTCGGTCTTCTGGTGGTTGCGCATGCCCTGGGTGCCGGCCAGCACGGTGGCGTCGTAGGCCATCACCACGGCCTGGCCACCGCCACCGTTGACGCTGGCGATGCCGCCCACCAGGCCGTCGGCCGGGGTGTTGCGCATCAGGTCGTTGGCGCTGCGGCGGCGGCTCTGGGCGGCCACGGCGAGCGCGCCGTATTCGATGAAGCTGTCCGCGTCGGCCACGGCGGCAATGAACTCGCGCGCGCTGCGCTGGCCCTGGGCGTGGCGGCGAGCCAGGGCGTCGGGCCGGGCGGCATCGTGTGTGAAGGCCAGGCGCTCGCGCAGGCGCTGCAGGTCAGCGCGTTCGGTGGCTGCGCCGGGCGCCGCATCCGCCGGCACGGGCACGGCCGCCTGCGCGGGCACCCCGCCCAGCAGCAGCACATCGCCCTCGGCGACCACCTCGCCCGGCTGGAAGCGCAGCTCGCGCACCAGCAGGTCGCGCACGGCGCGCAGCTCGTGCTCCATCTTCATGGCCTCCAGGATGACCAGCGGCGCGCCCTCGCGCACGACATCGCCGGGAGCCACCAGCCATTGCACCAGCTGGGCCTGCAGGGGGGAGCGCAGTTCGATCATGCGCCGCATTGTGGGGCGCGGCGAACCCTGTCGCCGTCCGCGAGGCGACAAAAAAAAGCGCCACGCCGGCAAGCCGGGTGGCGCAGTACCCTGGAGACAGGTGAAACGTGTCGGCGGGCAGGTATCAGCGGGCCTTGACGGCCTTGGGTGCCGGCACCACGGCGGAGGCGGCCACGGCGCTCAGGTTGGCTTCAGCCATTTCGGTGGCCTGCTTCACGGCCTTTTGCATCGCTTCGAAGGCGGCGGTGGCGTTGTTCAGCGCGGTCTTGACGGCGGCCACGGCGGGCTCGCTGCCCTTGGGGGCGTTCTTGGCGGCGCTGTCCACGGCGGCGGCAAACTGCTTTTGCAGGTCGGCGGCCTGGGCTTCGGCGGTCTTGCCGAATTCGGCACCGACGCTGGAGGCGATGTCGTACAGGCTGCGGCCGTAGGCAACGGACTTCTCGGCCAGCGGCTGCACGAAGGCGGTCTGCAGGGCGATCAGGTCTTGCGGATCCTTGGCGCCAAACACGGCCTTGGCCTGGGCGGCGCCTTCCTTGAGCGCGGCCTTGGAAGTGGCCAGGTTCAGTTCGGTCACCTGTTCGAGGCTTTCGACGGCTTTGGCGCCCAGGCCGAAGAAGACGGCGAATTGGGCTTTTTGCGCGGCGGCGATTTGTTCAATGGTCAGCATGATGGGGTCCTTGCAATGGGTAGAGGGTGGTGTTGCAAGGCCCCGAACGGCGTCCGGTTTTTGCTGCACTGCAACATGGTTCGAATTTTAGGGCTTGCCCGGCGGAATGCAAGTCCTTTTTGTTGCAGTGCAGCATTATTTTTAGGGACACCTCTCCAGAAACGCCGGGAAACGCCACTACCGGGGCGGCGGCACCGGGTCGCCCCCCATCCGGCGCCACAGCCACGCCAGCGCACGGCCGATGTCTGGCCGGGTACGTTCGTGCGTGGCCTTGGGCGGGGGCTGGCCGGGGCCACTGGCCGGGCCGATGTCGAAATTGAACGAATAGGCCGGCTCCTGGCCCATGCGCAGGTCGCTGAGCCAGGCCCGGCCATCGCGCGCCTCCATCTTGTAGAAGCCGTGGGTGAAGCGGGCCATGCGGTCGTGGTGGGCGTCACCCCGGTAGGCGGCGATCAGGCCGGCGCCGCGGTCGAACACGTCGAAGCGGATGTCGCGCCCGTCGTCGAGCAGCGAGTAGAAGCCCTCGCGGTAGTCGGTGGGCGTAACGGCGACCACCCGCCACAGCACGGTGTTGAGGGGCGCGGGCGTGACCAGCAGGTGCTGGACCTGCACGCCCTGGCGCGCCAGGGTCTCGCGCGCCACGCCGGTGGCGTGCCACTGCGCGGCGACGCTCCAGGCGATGTAGGCGCAGCTGAACGCCAGCCCGATGGCGTTGGGCCGCAGGCGCTGGCTGGCCAGTGTCCAGACCAGACCGATCAGCAGCGGCACGGTGTAGAGCGGGTCGATGATGAACAGGCTGCCGACGCCGAACGGGTGGTCGCTGAAAGGCTGCAGCAGCTGGGTGCCGTAAACCGTCATGGTGTCGAGCAGCGGGTGCGTGACGAGCGCCAGCCAGGCCGCCAGCCACCAGCGCCGCCACAGCCCGGGCTGGCCGTCCAGGCGGGCGATGCCCCAGCCCAGCGCGGGCGCCAGCACCGTGTGCCAGAACAGCGCGTGGCTGTCCGAGCGGTGCAGCGTCATGTTGAGGATGGCGTCGCCATGATCGACGAAGGCGTCGAGGTCGGGCAGCGTGCCCAGCAGCGCACCCCAGGCGGCGGACTTCCACAGGGCGGTGCGCCGGCCCATGACGGCCACGCCGACGGCGGCGCCGAGCGCCAGTTGAGAGAGGGAATCCATGGGCGGCGATGGTCGCAGAAATCGCGCCGCCGCGTGGAGCCGGGGGTGTCAGGTCGCCAGCACGATGGGGAATCGCGCGCCGACCCCGTCGGCACCGCCGGTGAACGGCACGGTGAGCGCCGCACGGCCGGCGTCGTCGAGCCGGCGCCAGAGGAAGTCGCGCTCGTTGCCGGGGTCACCCTGGACGTAGAGCTGGGTGGTCAGCGCCTCACGCGGGCCCACCCTCACCTTCACGTGGATGTGCGGCGTGCGCCCGCTGTAGGGGGCGGGTTTCAGGGTGCGGAAGCGGTAGCGGCCCTCGGCGTCCACGCTGACGCGGCCAAAACCCTGGAAGGCCGGATCGGCGCGCCCGCCGTCGCCCGGGTGGTGGTAGTGGCCGTTGTGGTCGCACTGCCAGATCTCGACCACCGCGCCGCGCACCGGAACACCAGCAGTGTCGGTGACCACCCCGTCCAGCCAGACCGCCTGGCCGGCGCCGTAAGCGCGGCTGCCGTTGCGCAGCAGGTCGAAGTCGGTGTCGGCCGGCAGCGCCACGGGGTAGTAGGGGCCCTCGGTCTGGCTGGGCGTGGGCCGCAGCGCGCGGCCCTGGGCCAGCGAGGGGGTGAGCCAGCCGGGCAGCGCCAGCGTGGCGACGGCGCTGGCACCGGCCAGCCAGCGGCGGCGCGATGGGTTCGGGTGGGGGGTCATGGGCAACTCCTGGGGCGGTGGTTACGGGTCCGACCCATCAGGGCGCGCCGGGTTCCTGCCAGCGCCGCACCGCCGGGCGGGCGCAGTGCTCAGGGCGCGGGCGGCGTGGGCGCCGGGCGCGCGCCGCCCATCCAGGCGATCAGCGAGCTGCGCATGGCCTCCTCCACCGACATGTCGATGGGCGTCACCCAGGCGCGGGGCACGAACACGGTGTAGCCGCCGATGTTGTAGCCCATGGGCATGTAGACGGCCACCCGGTCGCCACCCTGCAGCCCCTCGGGCAGGTCGCTCCATTCCTGCCGGGTGACCATGCCCACCACCTCCCATTCGGCGCCGGGCTGGCGCAGCACCACCACCTGCTGCGGGCTCTGGGCGTGATGGGGCGAGAAATAGTCGGCGAAGCTCTTGAGCGACGAGTAGATGCTCTTGACCACCGGCAGGTTGGTGAACGGCAGTTCGACCAGCGACAGCAGCCGGCCCAGCCAGGGCTGGGACACCACGATGCCCAGCACGACGATGCCCGCCACGCCCAGCAGCAGGCCGAGTCCGGGGATGTAGAAGTCGCCGATGAAGGGCCGCACCACCCGCAGCGCCAGCGCCTCGCTCCAGCTCAGGAAGATATAGAGCAGGTAGACCGTGAGACCCAGCGGCAGCACCGTGATCAGGCCTCGGATGAAGTATTGGGACAGGCGTTTCATGCAGCGGGGTTCCTCGCGCGACAATGGTGAACAATCATTGTGACCGCAGGGCGTCTTGTTTTGACCGGGAACGCCCTCATTTACCGCCCATGTCCGAACTGATCGATCTCTTCGGCCGCGTGCTGCGCGGCGCCATCGGCCTGGCGCTGTGGCTGCTGGCCGCCGCCATCGGCCTGGGCCTGCTGCTGCTGGCGCTGGTGCTGCTGGCGGTGGGCGCGCTGTGGGCCGTGCTGCGGGGCCGCAAACCCACCCAGCCGGTGTTCGTGGCGCGCATGCAGCGCTTCACGCGCACGCGCGTCTGGCCCGGCCGGCCCGGCACCGCCGAGGTGGTGGACGTCGAAGCCCGCGAACTGCCCGAAAAGTAGCCCCCCGCAACCCCACAGGCCGTGAGGCAACCGGCCTTGCAGCCGGCCCTATAAGATATATTGTTAATAAATCTTATAGGATGCCCATGTCCCACCCTGACCTCTGCACCGAGGACGAGGTCACCGAACTCGTCCACACCTTCTACGCCCGCGTACGGCAGGACGCGGTGCTGGGCCCCATCTTCCATGCCCACATCGCCGACTGGGACCACCACCTCGCCAGGCTGGTGGACTTCTGGTCGGCCATCCTGCGGCGCACCGGCCGCTTCAGTGGCGCGCCCATGCCCAGGCACGCGGCCATTCCCGGTCTCAGTGCCGCGCTGTTCCAGCACTGGCTGCGCCTGTTCCGCGACAATGCGGCGGAGCAGCCCAACCAGGCCATGGCCCGCCAGGCCTGCGAGATGGCGGAACGCATCGCGCAAAGCCTGTGGCTGGGCTACCAGGCCACCCACCACCCGGGCACCGTGCCCACCGAACTGTGCGACTGACCACGCTCACCGATTACGCCCTGCGCCTGCTGATGTATGTGGCGCAGCGGCCGGACCGCCTGTGCACCATCGCCGAGGTGGCGCAGGCGCATGGCATCTCCGAAGCCCACCTGATGAAGGTCACCCACCTGCTGGGCCAGCAGGGCTGGCTGTCCACGGTGCGGGGCAAGGGCGGCGGCATGCGGCTGGCGCGGCCACCGCGCGACATCAGCCTGGGCGC
Organism: uncultured Comamonadaceae bacterium; assembly: GCA_946482115.1. The sequence continues at coordinate 7,603 of CAMLQP010000040.1, read as the reverse complement.
CGTGGTGCGCGGCCTGGAGCCCGATTTCGCGCTCGTGGAATGCCTGGGCACGGACGACCGCTGCATGCTGAGCGGCAACTGCCGGCTGTCGGGCGTGCTGGGTGGTGCCCTGGGCGTGTTCCTGGCGCACCTGGACGGCTTCACGTTGGCCGACCTGCTGCCGGGCACGGACCTGCCGCTGGCAACGGGCCAACGCGTGCGCGTCGAGCGGCACAGGCCCACCTGATCGGGCGGGCCGCGCCGCGCCCGCGCGCGGCAGCCTGCGGGTTCGCCTGCGCCTGGGTCAGCCGATGGCCGCGCGCAGCCGCTCGGCGTAGCCGTGCAGCACGGCAGGCGGCGGGTCTTTGCGCGGCCAGCCGAGCGTGATGCCGTCATTCGCGTGGCGCGGCACCACATGCAGGTGGAAATGGAACACGGTCTGCTCGCCCTCGCGCCCGTTGGCCTGCAGCAGCGTGAGGCCGGGCGGGTCGAACGTCGCGCGCACCGCTTGCGCCACGCGCTGCGCGGTCCGGGCCACGGCAGCGGCTTCCTCGGGGGTGATCTCGAACAGGTTGGCCGCGTGGCGCCGGGTCGCCACCAGCACATGGCCGGGGTTGACCTGACCGAGGTCCATGAAAGCCAGGGTCAGCTCGTCCTCCCAGACGCGGGCAGAGGGAATCTCGCCGGCCACCAGGCGGCAGAAGATGCACTGGCCGGGTGGCGAGGTGTCGACGAACGCGGGCATGGTCAGCCGTCCTGTTTGCGCGCGAGCGCCGCGTCATACAGCGTGTTGCGCGGCGCGCCGGTGATCTCGGCACAGAGTTTCACCGCGGTCTTGAGCGGCAGCTCGGCCAGCAGCAGGTCCAGCGCGCGCAGAGCGGCAGCCGGCAAGGCCTCGGTGGGCGGCTCGGGCAGCGGGTGCAGCACCAGAGCGAACTCGCCCCGGGCGTGAGCCGGATCGGCCTTGAGCCATTCCGTGAACGCGGCGCAGGCCAGCGTGTGGACCTGCTCGAACTGCTTGGTGAGCTCGCGCCCCACGGTCAGTCGGCGCTCGCCGAGCGTCGCGAGATCCTGTGCCAGCGAAGCGATGCGGTGCGGCGCTTCCAGCAGCACGCAGGCCCGCGGCTCGGCCACCAGGTCGGCCAGCGCACGCTGGCGCTCGGCGCCCTTGGCCGGCAGGAAGCCCTGGAACACGAACCGGCCTTCGCCCTCGGTGACGCCGGCCACGCTGAGCAGCGCCGTGACGCTGCTGGGGCCCGGCACCGGCACGCAGCGGAACCCTGCCGCCTGGACGCTGGCGCACAGGCGCGCGCCGGGGTCGCTCACGCCGGGCGTGCCGGCATCGCTGACGAATGCCACGCGCTCGCCGCGCCGCAGGCGCTCGAGCACGCCTTCGGCGGCCTCGCGCTCGTTGTGCTGGTGCAGCGCGAGCAGCGGCTTGTGCAGCCCGAAGGCCTGCAGCAGGCCGGCGGTGTGCCGGGTGTCCTCGCAGGCCACGGCATCCACCAGCCCCAGCACGTGCAGCGCGCGCAGGCTCAGGTCGGCCAGATTGCCGATGGGCGTGGCCACCAGGTAGACGGCCGGCGCCGGATAATGCTGCGCGCCCGCCACGCTGTGCGCGGTGCCGAGTACGTTAGGGGAGGACAAAGACAATGTGGAAACACTCCAGGCAGGCGGCCGCCAGCACCAAGGCCGTGGGCGATGCCGCGGAGGACGCGGCGCTGTCGCACCTGCGCGCGGCGGGGTTGCGGCTGGTGCTGCGCAACTTCCGCACGCCAGGCCGGGGCGGCGGTGAAATCGATCTGATTATGCGCGAGCCCGACGGCACGCTGGTCTTCGTCGAGGTGCGGTTGCGCCGCAACCAGCGGCATGGCGGGGCCTCGGCCAGCATCACGGCGGTGAAGCAGCGGCGCCTGGTGTTCGCCGCGCGCCACTACCTGGCGCGGCTGGCGCAGCTGCCCCCCTGCCGTTTCGACGTGATACTCATTTCACCGGCGCTTTGCGATCCATCGGGAACCCGCGAGGGGGTGCTGGACATCCAATGGCTACGCGGCGCCTTCACGGCGGATGGCCACGGCCAGCCGCTATGATGCCGGCAGCCGCGAACCAGGCCCGTCCTCACCCATGCTTTCCCAGCGAATCCAGCAGCATTTCATCGACAGCGCAGACCTCAACTACCAGTGCGCGCAGACCCTGTCCGCCCCGGTGGAGGCGGCCGTGCACGCGGTGCTGGCCTGCGTGACCGGCGGTGGCAAGGTGCTGGCCTGCGGGCAGGAGCATTCGCTGGCGGCGGCCCAGGCCTTCGCCAGCCATTTCGTCAACGGCCTGGAACGCGAGCGCCCGGGACTGCCGGCGCTGGCGCTCGCGGCGGGCACCGGCCTGGCGCGCCAGGTGCGCGCACTGGGTGACGCCGGCGACGTGCTGATGGTGCTGGCGGCCAGCGGAGCCGCCGAGCCCGCCCTGGAGGCCATTGCCGCCGCGCACGAGCGCGAGATGACGGTGGTCGCGCTGTGCGGCGCCCGCGCCGGGGCGCTGGGCACGCGGCTCAAGGACACCGACGTGCTGGTCAGCGTTCCCCATGAACGGCTGGCACGCGTGATGGAAGTGCACCACCTGGTGCTGCATTGCATTTGTGACGGCGTGGACACCCAGCTGCTGGGTGATGGCGCACAACCGGAGAACCCGACATGACGCGACAACTGACACGACTGACCCTGGCCTCTCTGGCGCTGACCGGCGCCCTCAGCGCCTGCGCGCCGCTGGTGCTCGGCGGCGCGGCCGCCGGCACCGTGCTGGTCGCGACAGACCGCCGCACCTCGGGCGCCCAGCTGGAAGACCAGGGCATCGAACTGCGCGCGGCCAACCGCATCAGCGACCAGCTGGGCAGCCGCGTGCGCGTGGGCGTGACCAGCTACAACCGCCGCGTTCTGCTGACCGGCGAGGTGCCCAACGAACAGGACAAGGCGCGCGTCGAACAGATCGTGGCCGGCGTGGAGAACGTGGCCGCCACCTTCAACGAACTCGACATCGTGGGCAGCCCTTCGCTGACCCAGCGCTCCGCCGACGCGCTGACCACCGGCCGCGTCAAGGCCGCGATGGTGGATGCCAAGGACCTGTCGGCGAACGCCTTCAAGGTTCTCACCGAACGCGGCACCACCTACCTGATGGGCCGCGTGACCCAGCGCGAGGCCGACCGCGCCGGCGAAGTCACCCGCACCGTGCCAGGCGTGCAGCGCGTGGTGCGCGTGCTGGAAATCATCAGCGACGAGGAACTCAGGCGCCTGCAGGCCCAGACCGGCGCGAAATAAAGCCCCCACGCTCCGCCGCTGCGCGGGTCGCTGCCCCCCGAGGGGGCTGAGCCGGCTTGGGGCGGCCCGGCGCCGGCTCGCGCCCGCTACTTCAGACGCTTGATGAGGCTGGACGTGTCCCAGCGGTTGCCGCCCATCTGCTGCACGTCGGCGTAGAACTGGTCCACCAGGGCCGTGACGGGCAGGCGCGAGCCGTTGCGCTTGGCCTCGTCGAGCACCAGCCCCAGGTCCTTGCGCATCCAGTCCACGGCGAAGCCGAAGTCGAACTGGCCGGCCACCATGGTCTTGCCGCGGTTGTCCATCTGCCAGCTCTGCGCGGCGCCCTTGCCGATGACCTCGAGCACGAGGTTCACGTCCAGGCCGGCGTTCTGGCCGAAGGCAATGGCCTCGGACAGGCCCTGCACCAGCCCCGCGATGCAGATCTGGTTGACCATCTTGGTGAGCTGGCCGGCGCCACTGGGCCCCATCAGCGTGAAGGCGCGCGAGAAGGCCATGGCGGCCGGCTTCACGCGCTCGAACACCGCCGGGTCGCCGCCGCACATCACGGTCAGCAGGCCGTTCTGGGCGCCTGCCTGGCCGCCTGAAACAGGCGCATCGATGAAATGCAGGCCCAGGCCGCGCGCTACGGCCTCCAGCTCGCGCGCGACGCTGGCCGAGGCGGTGGTGTGGTCCACCAGCGCCGCGCCGGGCTTCATGCCGGCGAAGGCGCCCTGCTCGCCCAGCACCACACCGCGCAGGTCGTCGTCGTTGCCGACGCAGCAGAAGACGATGTCGGCACCCTGGGCCGCCGCGCGCGGGGTGTCGGCCGTGGCGCCGCCGAATTCGGCGGCGAAAGCCTCCCGCCTGGGGGCGCTGCGGTTGTAGACCGTGACCTGGTGGCCGGCCTTGACGAGATGGCCGGCCATGGGGAAACCCATGACACCGAGGCCGAGGAAGGCGACGCGCTGCGCCGAGACGGGGTCGTAGGTCTTGGGGTTGATGCTGCTCATGCGGTAAGGATCAGACGATCGTCAGGTGTTCGGTGCCGGCGGCCAGATCCAGGGTCTTGGCGCGTTCGCTGTTGAGCTTGATCTGCAGCCGCAGGTCGTTGGCCGAGTCGGCGTTGCGCAAGGCTTCCTCGAAACTGATCTGGTTGGCCTCGAACAGGTCGAACAGCGCCTGGTCGAAGGTTTGCATGCCGAGGTTGCGGCTCTTCTTCATGACGTCCTTGATCTCGGTCAGCTCGCCCTTGAAGATGAAGTCGGCGATCAGCGGGCTGTTGATCAGGATCTCGATGGCCGCTGCCCGGCCCTTGCTGTCCTGGCGCGGGATGAGGCGCTGCGAGATGAGGGCGCGCGTGTTCATGGACAGATCCATCAGCAGCTGCGGGCGGCGCTCCTCAGGGAAGAAGTTGATGATGCGGTCCAGCGCCTGGTTGGAGTTGTTGGCGTGCAGCGTGGCCAGGCACAGGTGGCCGGTCTCGGCGAACTGGATGGCGTGCTCCATGGTCTCGCGGTCGCGGATCTCGCCCATCAGGATCACGTCGGGCGCCTGGCGCAGCGTGTTCTTGAGCGCGATCTCCCACTCGTCGGTGTCCACGCCCACCTCGCGCTGGGTGACGATGCAGTTCTTGTGCGGGTGCACGAATTCCACCGGATCCTCGACCGTGATGATGTGGCCGTAGGAGTTTTCGTTGCGCCAGTCCACCATGGCCGCGAGCGAGGTGGACTTGCCCGAGCCGGTGGCGCCCACCATGATGCACAGGCCGCGCTTGGTCATGGCGATGTCCTTGAGCACCGGCGGCAGGTTCAGCTTGTCGATGGTGGGGATCTCGGCCGGGATCACCCGCAGCACCAGGCCCACGCGGCCCATCTGCACGAAGGCGTTGGCGCGGAAGCGCCCGATGCCGGCCGGCGCGATGGCGAAGTTGCACTCCTTGGTGCGTTCGAACTCGGCCGCCTGCTTGTCGTTCATGATGGAGCGCGCCAGCGACTGGGTGTGCTGGCCGGTCAGCGGCTGCGGCGAGACCTTGGTCACCTTGCCATCGATCTTCATGGCCGGCGGAAAATCGGCAGTCAGGAACAGGTCGCTGCCCTTGCGGCTGACCAGCAGCTTGAGCAGGTCGTTGATGAATTTGGTGGCTTGATCGCGTTCCATGGTCGGTCACCCTGGGAAGTTCTCGGGGATCTTGGCCTTGCTGCGGGCCTCGGCCGAGCTGATGACGTTGCGGCGCACCAGGTCGGTGAGGTTCTGGTCCAGCGTCTGCATGCCAAAGTTGTTGCCGGTCTGGATGGCCGAATACATCTGCGCCACCTTGGCCTCGCGGATCAGGTTGCGGATGGCGCTGGTGCCGATCATGATCTCGTGCGCCGCCACGCGGCCCTGGCCGTCCTTGGTCTTGCACAGCGTCTGCGAGATCACGGCCTGCAGCGATTCGGACAGCATCGCGCGCACCATTTCCTTTTCCTCGGCGGGGAAGACGTCGATGATGCGGTCTATGGTCTTGGCCGCGCTGCTGGTGTGCAGCGTGCCGAACACCAGGTGGCCGGTTTCGGCCGCCGTCATGGCCAGGCGTATGGTCTCCAGGTCGCGCATCTCGCCCACCAGGATGGCGTCCGGGTCCTCGCGCAGCGCCGAGCGCAGCGCGGCCGCGAAGGACAGGGTCATGGGCCCGACCTCGCGCTGGTTGACCAGGCACTTCTTGCTCTCGTGCACGAATTCGATCGGGTCTTCCACCGTCAGCACGTGACCGTACTCGTTCTCGTTGAGGTAGTTCACCATGGCCGCGAGCGTGGTGGACTTGCCCGAGCCCGTGGGGCCGGTCACCAGCACCAGGCCGCGCGGCTTGAGGGCGAGGTCGGCGAAGATCTTGGGCGCGTTGAGCTGCTCCAGCGTCAGGATCTTGCTCGGGATGGTCCGGAACACCGCCGCCGCGCCGCGGTTCTGGTTGAACGCGTTGACGCGAAAACGCGCCAGGCCCTCGATCTCGAACGAGAAGTCCACCTCCAGGAACTCCTCGTACACCTTGCGCTGGGTGTCGTTCATGATGTCGTAGATCATGGCGTGCACCTGCTTGTGGTCCATGGGCTCCACGTTGATCCGGCGCACGTCGCCATGCACCCGTATCATGGGCGGCAGTCCGGCAGAGAGGTGAAGATCGGAGGCCTTGTTCTTGACGCTGAAGGCCAGCAATTGGGTGATGTCCATCCGTAGGGTCCCGTCCTCGACAAAATTGACATTTCCATTATGACGACGATTCCCGACAATCTCCAGCGCGTGCGGGCTCGGCTGCAACAGGCCTGCGAGGCCGCCGGCCGGCCCGAAAACTCGGTGCGTCTGCTCGCGGTGAGCAAGACCTTCGGCCCCGAGGCCGTGACCGGGGCGCTGGCTGCCGGCCAGGCCGCCTTCGGCGAGAACTACGTGCAGGAAGGCCTGGAGAAGATCGCGGCCCTCGGGAACGTGGCCGGTATCGAGTGGCACCTGATAGGGCCGCTGCAGAGCAACAAGACACGGCCCGTGGCCGAGCACTTCGACTGGGTGCAGTCGGTGGATCGCCTCAAGATCGCCCAGCGCCTGAGCGACCAGCGCCCCGGGCACCTGCCGCCGCTGCAGGTGTGCGTGCAGGTCAACGTGGATGGTGGCGCCACCAAGTCGGGCGTGAGCCCGGCCGAACTGCCCGAGCTGGCCCATGCGGTGGCGCAGCTGCCGCGCCTGCGCCTGCGCGGCCTGATGTGCATTCCCGAGCCGGCACCCGATTTCGACACCGCGCGCGCGGTGTTCGCCCAGGCCCGGCAACTCTACGACCGGCTGCGCGCCGACGGGCTGGCGCTGGACACCTTGTCCATGGGCATGAGCGCCGACCTGGAAGCTGCCGTGGCCGGCGGCAGCACGATGGTGCGTGTGGGCAGTGCGATTTTCGGCAGCCGGGGCTAGCTATTTGCCTGGCGGCCGCAAGGGTTTGACGTTGCCACAGTCGGCCGCCAGCCACTTGCCCTGCGCGTCGATGGTGGTGGTCTGCGGCTTGCCCTGGTGGCTGGCGCGCACCACCATGTTCGCGGTGTAGGCCGAATCACCCTGGAAGGTGTAGGTGCCTTCGCCATCCGAAGGCGGGTTCTTGCAGACGAACTTCATCTTCAGGGTGCTGCCGCTGCGCGAGGTGACGGTGCTGGTGCAGTCGCCCTCGGTCTGGCTGGGCAGCTCCTGGCGGGCCGCCATCTCGGGCGTGACGCAGATGCGCACCGCCATCGCGCCGCCCTTGCCCGCCGCCATGGACATGCCCTGCTTGGCCATCATGTCCTGCATCATCTTGCGCTGCTCGGGCGTCATGGACGCCATCT